>DAIUBZ010000187.1:0-4204 GCA_036846445.1 Sphingopyxis sp.
CGCAGCGTCATCATCGCCACGGATGGCGCGTGCAAGGGCAACCCCGGCCCCGGTGGCTGGGGCGCGGTGATCCGCTGGGGCAGCGCGGTCAAGACAATCGCGGGCCATGCCGCCGACACCACCAACAACCGGATGGAGCTGATGGCAGCGATTGCGGCGCTGCGGCTGCTGAAACGGCCCTGTGCGGTGACGCTGCGGACCGACAGCGTTTATGTGCGCGACGGCATTACCAAATGGATCCACGGCTGGCAGCGCAATGGCTGGCGCACCGCCGCCAAAAAGCCCGTCGCCAACGCCGATTTGTGGCAGGATCTGCTGGCCGCCGCCGCCCCCCACCGCATCGACTGGCAATGGGTGAAGGGCCATGCGGGCGACCCGGACAATGAATGGGCCGACCAACTGGCCAGCGCCGCCGCGCTGCGGCAGGCGCCGGACAATTAACGCAGCCGCGCTGCGGCAGGCGCCAGACAATTAACGCCGCCGCGCTGCGGCGGGCGCCAGACGGTTAACGCCGCCGTGCTGGGCCGGTTCCTGGAGAATATAGGCGGCCGCCGGGCGCGGCCCGGATTATCCCGCGTCGCTATTGTCGCGAATTTCCGCCTCTGGCCCGTTTTTCCTGATGCTGTTGATCGCGTTCAGCGCGCTGGCCTTTGAGCTATAGCCCTCGGTCCAGAACATGATTTCGCTGTTGTAATTGAAATAGGCGCGAAACTCGCCCTTTTTGTCTTTTTTGATTTCAAAATAATGCGCCATTTTTCGCCTCCCTTGCGACCTTCCGGCCAAGACTGCCACCGGCGCGAGCGCATTTCAAGCGGCGAAACGCGCCGGGGCATAGGGCGCGGTTTCCACCCCGGCAAAGGCCGGGTCCAGCGGCGCGCCCAGCATCGCCGCCAGCAGGCCGCCAATCGCGGGCGAGGTTTGGATGCCAAAGCCGCCCTGCCCCGCGCACCAGATGAAGTGCGGATTGGCCGGGTCTGGCCCGAACACCGGCAGGCGGTCAGGGGCAAAGCTGCGCAGCCCCGCCCATTTGCGTTCCACCGCCGCAATCGGCCAGTCGACCACGCGCTCCAGCCGGTCGATGGCGATGGCGATGTCCAGCTCCTCGGGCGCAACATCGCCAGCGGCGACCGGGGTTTCATCGTGCGGGCTGAGCCAGATGCGGCCGTCGCTCTCACCCTTGAAGTAAAAATCGCCGCCAACGTGGATCAGCATCGGCAGGTCGGCGGGCACCGGCGTGCGCAGCCGCAACTGAACAATGGTGCGCTGATAGGGCTGGATGCCCAGCACCGCGATGCCGCTGCGCGCCGCGACCTGGTCGGCCCAGGCCCCGGCGGCATTGACGATGCAGCGGGCGCGCAGCGGCCCTGCGGTGGTCTCGACGTTCCAGCCGCCATCAGCCCAGACCGCGCCGGTGAACCGGCGGCGCAAATCCATCGCCGCGCCCCCGGCCTTGGCCCGGCGCAAAAAGGCGGCATGCAGCGCGGCCACGTCGATGTCGCCGCAATTTGGCTCCATCGCGCCATGGGTCCATTCAGGGCGCAAACCCGGCACCAGCGCCGCCAGCGCCCCGGCGTCCAGCGGCGCAACCGCCACCCCTTGCGCGGTGAAAGTGGCCGCAAAATCGGCGACCGCCCCCGCCTCGGCGGCGGTGCCGATGGTGATGGCGGGCCGGGGTTTCAGAAAGCTCAGGGCGGAAAAATCGGGCTCGGGCGCCGCGATCACCTGCCGCCCGGCGCTGGTCAGCGGCTGCACCAGCGGCCCGCCATAGCTTTCATGCCAATTGGCCGCCGAGCGCCCGGTGGCGTGATAGGCGGGGTTGTCCTCTGCCTCGATGGTCAGCACCGCGCGGGCAGGCGCAATGGCGGCGGCCAGGCTGGCCCCGGCGATGCCCGCGCCAACAATCAGGATGTCGGCGTCGAATCCGGGCGGTGGGCTGGGCATAGCCGCAGCCTATGCCCGCCGCCGCGGATGGCCGCAAGGCAACATGGTTACTTTTTGGTAAGCCCTGCCCGCTAAGCTTGATGGATGGTCCAATTTTTTGACATCCTGACCGCCCGTCCGCTGGAGGCGGCATTGATGCTGCTGCTGGCGGCGCTATTGCTGGCAGCCGCCATCAGCGACATTCGCGCTCGCATCATCTCGAACCGGCTGAACGCTGCCATCGCCATCACCGCCATCGGCTGGTGGCTGGTGATCGGGCTGGTGCCATGGCCCGATATGGCGATCCGGCTGGGCTGGGCGCTGCTGATTTTCGCGGCATTTGCGGGATTGTTCATGCTGGGCGCGATGGGCGGCGGCGATGTCAAGATGGTGGGCGCAATGGCGCTGTGGATTGCGCCGGGCCTGTTGCCGGGCATGTTGATGGTCATGGCGATTGGCGGCGGCCTGCTCAGCGCCGCGATGCTGATCTGGCACCGGGTCAAGCGCCCGGATGGCCAGCCAGAGGTGCCCTATGGCGTGGCGATTGCCGCCGGGGGCTTTTGGGCGCTTCACCAACATTATCTTAACCACTTGTCCCCTATGGCTGCGGTCTAGAGGCAGGCGCGCCACGGTCGGCGAAGCCACAGGAGGCGAATGATCGTCATGGATACGCGAAAAATAATGCTGATCGTCGGGGCGCTGATCGTGGCGATCGGGGCCGCCATTGGCGTGAACCAGATGATGCGCGGCAATGCCGCCGCCCCGGTGCAGGCCGCCGCCGCACCCGCGCCCGACGGCCCGGACATTCTGGTCGCCACCCGCGCTTTGCCGGTCGGCACGCTGATCACCGCCGACGCGTTTCGCTATCAGCCCTGGCCCGCTGAACTGGTCAAGGCGGCCTATTTCCTCAAGGACAAGAGCGATCCGGCAAAATTGGTCGGCACCGTTGTCCGCTACAATATCTCCGCTGGCGAGCCGGTGACCAAAGGCTCGCTGGTCAAGCCGAGCGACCGGGGCTTTCTGGCCGCCGCGCTTGGCACGGGCATGCGCGCCGTGACGGTGCGGGTGTCCCAGGAACAGGGTGTGGCCGGGTTCGTGTTTCCGGGCGACCGCGTTGACGTGCTGTTGACCCAGGAGCTGCGGGTGAAGGAAGGCAGCGCCTATCCCGACGATCAATTGCACACCGCCGAGACCATTGTCCGCAACGTCCGGGTGCTGGCGACCGATCAGCGCTTCGACGCTGAGCCAGAGGATGGCAAGACCCCGGTGCGCGTATTCAACTCGGTGACGCTGGAAGCCACGCCCAATATCGCGGAAAAAATCGCGGTGGCGCAGGTGATGGGCAAATTGTCGCTGTCGCTGCGCCCGCTGGCGGAAAACAGCGGCGAGCTGGAAGCGGCCATTGCCTCGGGCGATGTGGACGTGACCGCTGCTGGCGGCACCGCCGCCGCCGAACGGGCGGTGCTGGCCCGGGCCGCGACCCAGCCGACCGCTGGCCGCAGCACCGTGACCACCGGCGGCGACGTCAGCCGCTTTTGGGTGCCAGTGCGGGGCCGGGTGTCGGTGCCGCGCAGCCAGGCCGCACAGAATATGCAGAACAACGGCGGTTACGACGGCGGCGCCCCCGCTGCTGCCCCCGCCGCCCCCGCTGCTCCCAAGGGTCCCGTCGTCCGGGTGACCCGGGGCGATCAAGTCACCGAAGTTCCGGTTGGAGGCAAGTAAGATGAACGCGAACCATTCGCCAAACCCCCGCCCGCTGGCGCGCACCATGGCCATTGCCCTGGCCGCCGCTGCGCTGGTTGCCGCGCCGTCCACCGGCATCACGACGGGCGCTGCGGTGGCCCAGTCGGTCACCAACACCTCGGCCAGCATCGACCTGTCGGTCGGGCGCGGGCGGCTGATCAGCCTGAATGCGCCGATGACGGACGTGTTTGTGGCCGATGACAAGGTGGCCGATGTCCAGGTGCGCTCGGCCCGCCAGCTTTACATCTTTGGCAAGACGCCGGGCGAAACCAGCGTCTATGCCACTGATGCCAGCGGCAAGGTGGTCTATTCGGTCGTGGCCCGGGTGGGCAACAACATTGAAACCATCGATCAGATGCTGGCGCTCGCCATGCCCGATGCGGCGGTCAGTGCCAACACGATGAACGGCTTTGTGCTGCTGACCGGCACGGTCCAGTCGCCAGATGACGCCGCCGAGGCGGAACGGCTGGTCGAGGCATTTGTGGGCGAGGGCACCAAAGTGCTGTCGCGCCTGCGCACCGCCACCCCGCTTCAGGTCAAT
>DAIUBZ010000188.1:0-2450 GCA_036846445.1 Sphingopyxis sp.
CCGGGCGGCTGGCGGGCTGGCAAAGCGCGCTGGCAACGGTGCTGGGGTGAACGGGGTTAGCGCGATTTCCAGTCAGATGGCATCATCTAACGGCTCTGAAAATCGCAGTTCAATCAGGTCGAAACGCGCCCTCAGGCCGCGCCGCCGACTTCGCTCACCACGCCCGCGCTGTTGTGGCGCAGGGCTTTTAGCACGCAATCGACGATGTCGGGGGCGTTCAGCCCCGCCTCGTCATATTGTTTGTCGGGGCTGGCCTGATCCTGAAACATATCGGGCAGGCGCAGCGTGCGCAGTTTCAGGCCCGCATCGATCAGCCCGGCGTCGCTGGCCAGGGTCAGCACGTGCGCGCCCAGTCCGCCAATCGCGCCTTCCTCGACCGTCACGCACACCTCGTGCGCGGTCAACGCACTGCGGATCAGCGCCTCGTCCAGCGGCTTGGCAAAGCGCAGATCGATGACGGTGGTGGACAGGCCCCGGGCCTCCAGCGTCTCGGCGGCGGCCAGCGCCTCCGCCAGCCGGGTGCCCAGCGACAGGATCGCCACGGCCTTGCCCTGCCGCATCACCCGGCCCTTGCCGATTTCCAGCAATTGCGGCGCGTCGGGCAGGGCGATGCCGGTGCCATTGCCGCGCGGATAGCGCAGGGCAATCGGGCCGTCGTCATATTCCGCCGCCGTATAGGTCATATGGACCAGTTCCGCCTCGTCCGCCGCCGCCATCACCACAAAATTGGGCAGGGTCGCCAGATAGGTGATGTCGAACGATCCCGCATGGGTCGCCCCGTCCGCGCCGACCAGCCCGGCGCGGTCGATGGCAAAGCGCACCGGCAGATTCTGGATCGCCACATCATGCACCACCTGGTCATAGGCGCGCTGGAGGAAGGTGGAGTAAATCGCGGCAAATGGCCGCATCCCCTGCGCCGCCAGCCCGGCGGCAAAGGTGACGGCATGTTGTTCGGCAATGCCCACGTCAAAGGCGCGGGTGGGGTGGGCGGCGGCGAATTTGTCCACCCCGGTGCCCGACGGCATGGCCGCGGTGATGGCGACAATGCGCGGGTCGGTCTCGGCCAGTTTCGCCAGCGTCTGGCCAAACACATTCTGATAGGATGGCGGGCCCGGCGGGGCCTTGGCCTGAACCCCCGTCACCACGTCGAATTTCTGGACGCCGTGATATTTGTCGGCGCTCGCCTCGGCGGGGGCATAGCCCTTGCCCTTTTTGGTCACGACATGGATCAGGCACGGCCCCTCGGCGGCGTCGCGGACATTTTCCAGCACCGGGATCAGATGGTCGATATTGTGGCCATCAATCGGCCCGACATAATAAAAGCCCAATTCCTCGAACAATGTGCCGCCCATCGCCAGTCCCCGGGCATATTCGTCGGTCCTGCGCGCCGCCTTTTGCAGCGGGGGCGGCAATTTGCGGGCCAGCCGCCGGGCGACATCGCGCAGCGACAAAAATGGCCGCGACGACACCAACGTGGCCAGATATGCCGACAGCCCGCCCACCGGCGGCGCGATCGACATGTCATTGTCGTTCAAAATCACGACCAGCCGGTTGCCCGCCTGCGCCGCATTGTTCATGGCTTCATAGGCCATGCCGGCCGACATCGACCCGTCGCCGATCACCGCAATCGCCCGCCCCGGCTCGCCCTTCAACTGGTTGGCCACGGCAAAGCCCAGCGCGGCGGAAATGCTGGTGCTGCTGTGCGCTGCGCCGAACGGATCATATTCGCTCTCGCTGCGCTTGGTAAAGCCGGACAGGCCGCCCGCTTGGCGCAAGGTGCGGATGCGGTCGCGCCGCCCGGTGATAATCTTGTGCGGATAACATTGGTGGCCCACGTCCCACACCAGCCGGTCGCGGGGGGTGTCGAACACATAATGGATGGCGGCGGTCAATTCGACCACGCCCAGCCCGCTGCCCAAATGGCCGCCGGTCACACCGACCGCCGAGATCATTTCGGCCCGCAATTCATCCGCAAACTGCCGCAATTGGCCGGGCGCCAATTTCCTGAGGTCAGCAGGAAGGTTGACAGTGTCGAGCAGCGGCGTCGCGGGGCGTGTGGTCATAATCATTAAACATTTACCGGCAACGCTGGGCAGAGTCGAACGAAAAGGGATGGCGGCGCGGTTCAACCGGGCGGCGCGTCGCGCTCCGCTGCCGCGTCTGCCGCCGCTTCGGCCTTTGCCGCCTCCAGCCGCCGATACAGCGCCCGGACCAGCATGGTGTTGATGACCAGCATGGCGCCGACCATGCCGGTCAGCAGCACCGGGACGATCAGCGGCACCGGGCCGACCGCCGCCACGCCAAAATGCCGTGCCGCCGCCGCCGCCAGCACGGCGGCGGCCATCAACAGCCAGCCGATCCGCCGCGCGGCGCGAATCATCGGGGTCATGCCGGGGTCGCTGATCATGGTGCGGCCATAGCAGATTTTGGCGCTGGACAGCTGGCACGAT
>DAIUBZ010000188.1:2550-4192 GCA_036846445.1 Sphingopyxis sp.
CTGGCACGATACATCTGGCACTGGGCATTTGGCGATGGGCGGGATTTACGCAATCGACACCGGTTGCTGCGATGCCATCGGACTTTCGCTGCAAAGGGTCAGCCGATGTTTCATCCCAACCACGGCCAATATGCCGCGCGGCTCAGCGCCGCTGATGGCCAGCTTTCCGGGATTTTGGGGGCATTTTCCTATGCGCTCGACCTGACCGAGGGCCAGACGCCGGGCCACAGCCTGCGCGCCGCCTGGATCGGCAGCCACGTCGCCGCCGCCGCCGGGATCACGGGCGCGCTGCTCGATGATATTTTTTACGCCTGTTTGCTCAAGGATCTGGGGTGCAGCGTCAATGCCGCCAAAGTCGCCAAATTGTTCGTGGGCGATGACCGCAGCCTGAAGGCGGATTTCAAGCTGCTCGGCCCGCGCGCAGAGGATTTTGGTGCCTTCATGATGCGGGCGGTCGGTGCGGGCGCGCCCGATGCGGTGCGGCAGGCGGCGCTCGATCATCTGCTGGCCAATGCCGGGCCGATCATGGCCGATATCATGGACAGCCGCTGTACCCGGGGCGCGGATATTGCCCGCAAATTGCGCTTTTCTGACGATGTCGCCGGGGCGATTGCCCATCTGGACGAACATTGGGATGGCAGCGGGCTGCCCGGCGGGGTGGCGGGCGATGCCATTCACATTGGCGGGCGAATCGCGCAATTGGCGCAAATTGCCGACGTGTTTTTCACTGCCGGGGGGCCGGACGCCGCGCGGGCGGAAATCGCCGCGCGCAGCGGCGGCTGGCTGGACCCGGCGCTGTGCCGTGCCTTTGCCATTGTCGCCGCCCATGACGAATGCTGGGATCCGCTCAGCGACCCGGATTTTGAGGCGAAGGTGCTGGCGCTGCCCCCCGCGCAGCGCGGCGTGGTGGTCGATGACGCCTATCTGGATGATATTGTCGCTGCGTTCGGGCTGGTGATTGACGCCAAAAGCCCGTTTACCGGCGGCCACAGCGGGCGGGTGGCCGGGTTTGCCGATCTGATCGGCGGGCATTTGGGCATGGACGCTGCCGCCCGCCGGCCGTTGCGCCACGCCGCCATGCTGCACGATGTCGGCAAATTGGGGGTCAGCAGCGCGATATTGGAAAAGCCCGGCAAGCTAACCCCGGCGGAATGGGCGCAAATTCAGGGCCATGCCACCCACACCGGGGCGATTTTGGGGCGGATCGGGGTGATGCGCGATTATGCGATGATCGCCGCCGCCCACCACGAACGGCTGGATGGCAAGGGCTATCCACTGGGGCTGGATGCGACCTGTCTGGCCCGCGAATCGCGGATCATCACCGTCGCCGATTTTTTCGATGCGCTAACCGCCGACCGCCCCTATCGTGCGGCCATGCCGGTGGACCAGGCGCTGGGGATCATGGCCGCCGAGGTTGGCACGGGCATCGACGGCGACTGTTTTGCGGCGCTCAAGACGGTGGTGGTGGACGGCATCCCGGCGGCCCCGCTGCCCGATATCAGCGCGCTGAATTGACGCTGACTTGGCAAGCGGGGTGGGCGGCGCTATCCCCGCCCCATGTTGCTCCGCTCTGCCCTGTTCGCCGCCCTGCTGCTGGTCCCTGTCGCCTCGGGCGCTCAGCCAGTGCCCGCCAATCCGTCCC
>DAIUBZ010000189.1:0-4171 GCA_036846445.1 Sphingopyxis sp.
TCCGCCGCCAATATCACCGCGATCAACAGGCCGAACGGCAGGTAGCGGACAAAGCTGGATTTCAGTTCGGCAAAATCAATGTTCAGCATCATCACGACAAACAGAAACAGCACCGCCACCGCGCCGACATAAACAATCACCAGCAGCATGGCGATGAACTCGGCCCCCACCAGCAGCATCAAGCCTGCCGCGTTGAAAAAGGCCAGAATCAGCCACATGACATTGTGCACGGGGTTGCGGGCAAAGATCACCATCACCGCCGAGGCGATGCAAATCCCGGCAAACAGGTAAAAGGCGGCAAGCTGGATCATGTGCGCCGCCCCTTAGCGATAGGGGGCATCGGCGGCAAGGTTCGCCGCCAGCGCCTGTTCCCATTTGTCGCCGTTCGCCAGCAATTTGTCCTTGTTGTACAGCAATTCCTCGCGCGTTTCGGTGGCATATTCAAAATTCGGCCCCTCGACGATGGCGTCGACCGGACAGGCCTCCTGACAAAAGCCGCAATAAATGCACTTGGTCATGTCAATGTCATAGCGGGTGGTGCGGCGGCTGCCGTCCTCCCTTGGCTCCGCCTCGATGGTGATCGCCTGGGCCGGGCACACCGCCTCGCACAATTTGCACGCGATGCAGCGTTCCTCGCCATTGGGGTAACGGCGCAGCGCATGTTCGCCGCGAAACCGGGGCGAAATCGGATTTTTCTCGAACGGATAGTTGATCGTCGCCTTGGGCTTGCAAAAATATTTCAATGTCAGGGCGTGGGCCTTGACGAATTCCCACAGGGTGAAGCTCTTGATAAAATGCGCAATATTGCTCACAGTCCAACCCTCGTCAGCATCAGATAGCCTGACACCAGAAACACCCAGATCAGCGAGATGGGCAGAAACACCTTCCACCCCAGCCGCATCAACTGGTCATAGCGGTAGCGCGGCACCGTCGCCTTCACCCAGCTGAAGATGAAGAAAAACACCAATATCTTCAGGCACAGCCAGATGATCCCCGGCACCTGATACAGCGGCGCCCAATCCACCGGCGGCAGCCAGCCACCCCAGAATAATATGGCGTTCAGCGCGCACATCAACAGGACATTGGCATATTCGCCCAGCCAGAACAGGGCAAAGGCCATCGAGGAATATTCGGTCTGATAGCCCGCGACCAACTCGCTTTCCGCCTCGGTCAGATCAAAGGGCGCGCGCGCGGTTTCGGCCAGCGCCGAAATCAGGAACATCACCGCCATCGGAAACAACAAAAGATTGAACGCATAGGCATTGACAAAGCCCAGCCCATGGCCGCGCTGCCCCTCGATAATCCCGTTCATGTTGAAGGTGCCGGCGAACATCACCACGGTAATCAAGATGAAGCCGATGGACACTTCATAGCTGATCATCTGGGCCGAGGCGCGCAGCGCGCTGAAAAACGGATATTTGCTGTTCGATGCCCAGCCCGCCAAAATCACGCCATAAACGCCCAGCGAGCTGATCGCCAAAATATACAAAAGGCCGACGTTGATGTCGGCCAGCACCATCTCCGCGCTGAATGGCACCACCGCCCATGCCAGCAGCGCGACGGTGAAGGTGATGATCGGCGCAATCAGGAACAGGCCGCGATTGGCCCCCGAGGGGATGATCGTTTCCTGCAAAAACACCTTGATGCCGTCGGCAAAGCTTTGCAAAATGCCGAACGGGCCGACCACATTCGGCCCCCGGCGCAGCGCCATCGACGCCCAGATTTTGCGGTCGAAATAAATGACAATCGCCACCGCCAGCATCACCGGAAAGGCGATCAGCAAAATCCCGGCAACCGTGGCGGTGCCCCACGCCCAGCCATAGGTCAGGCCGAAAGACTGGAAAAATTCGGTCACTCCGCAGCCTCCGCAAAGGTGGCGCCGTGGACCAGTTCCGCCGAACAGCGCTGCATCGTCGGGCTGGCCCGGCAAATGGCGTTGGTCAGATAAAAATCCTTGATCGGCACCGGGATCGGCCCAGAGGCAGGCGCTGCCGGCAGGGCGGGGGGGCGCCAGCCATAATCCGCCAGCCCTTCTGCGCCCAGCGCAGGCACCGCCGCCGTCATGGCCGCGCGGACCTCAGCAAAATTGTCAAAGCCCAGCCGCACGCCCAGCGCATCGGCCAGCGCCCGGAAAATGCTCCAATCCTCGCGGGCGTCGCCGGGCGGGAAAATCGCCCGCGCGCTCATCTGCACCCGCCCTTCGGTGTTGACGTAGGTGCCGTCTTTTTCGGTCCAGGCGGCGGCGGGCAGGATGATGTCAGCCGCCGCCGCGCCCTTGTCACCATGGTGGCCGACATAGACTTTGGTGGTGGCGGCAAATTGGCTGAAATCCACCTCGTCCGCGCCCAGGAAAAAGGCGAGCTTTGGCTGGGCCGCGGCAATATCGGCGATACCGCCGGGCTGGGCATAGCCGAGCATCAGCCCGCCCATCCGGCTGGCCGCCATATGGGCCACGTTAAAGCCATTCCACCCGTCCTTGACCGCGCCAATCTGAGCCGCCAGCGCCAGCGCCGCGCCATGCACGCCCGGCACCGCCAGCGCGCCGCCGCCCAGCACGATCATCGGCCGCGCCGCCGCGCGGAGCGCCGCCAGCACCTCGGCGGGCAGACTGGCAACCAGCGCCGCATCATTGCCCAACCAGCGGACCGGATAGGTGAGGTCGGTTTCCGCGCCAATTGCAAACACCGCCGCCCGCCGCTTCACCACCGCCTTGCGGATGCGGGTGTTGATCAGCGGCGCCTCCCAGCGCAAATTGCTGCCGACAATCAGAATCGCGTCGGCGGTTTCGGCCCCGGCGATGCCGCTGTTGAAATTGACCGCGCCAAGGCTGGTGCAGTCATATTTCAGCCCGGTCTGCCGCCCTTCCATCAGGGTGGATCCCAGCGCCGCCAGCAGCGCGCGGGCCGCAAACATCGTCTCGCAGTCGACCAAATCGCCAGCAATCGCGGCGACCGACGGCCCGGCGTTCACGGCGGCGATGGCGGCAAAGGCCTCGGCCCAGCTGGCCGCCACCAACTTGCCATCGCGGCGCACATAGGGCCGGTCCAGCCGCCGCTCGGTCAGGCCATCGACATGGTGGCGCGTCTTGTCGTGCGCCCATTCCTCATTCACATCATCATTGACGCGCGGCAACACGCGCAGCACCTGCCGCCCCCGGCTGTCGATCCGCACATTGGTGCCCACCGCGTCCATCACGTCAATGCCCAGCGTCTTGGTCAGCTCCCACGGGCGGGCGTTAAAGGCATAGGGTTTGCTGGTCAGCGCGCCCACCGGGCACAGATCGACGACATTGCCGCTGAGTTCGCTCTGCACGGCATGTTCCAGATAGCTGGTGATCTGCATATTTTCGCCGCGCCCGACCGCGCCAATATCCTCAACCCCCGCCACTTCCTCGGCAAAACGGACACAGCGGGTGCACTGGATACAGCGGGTCATCACCGTCTTGACGATGGGGCCCATATATTTTTCGGTCACCGCGCGCTTATTCTCGTCATAGCGCGACCCGCCCCGGCCATAGGCGACCGCCTGGTCCTGCAAATCGCACTCGCCGCCCTGATCGCAAATCGGGCAATCGAGCGGGTGGTTGATGAGCAGAAACTCCATCACCCCCTCGCGGGCCTTTTTGACCATCGGCGAATTGGTCTTGATGATCTGGCCTTCGGCAGCAGGCAGGGCGCACGATGCCTGCGGCTTGGGCGGCCCCGGCGCGACCTCGACCAGACACATGCGGCAATTGCCCGCGATGGACAGCCGCTCATGATAGCAAAAGCGCGGAATTTCCTTGCCCGCCAGCTCGCACGCTTGCAGCACGGTTGCCCCGGCGGGAACCTCGATCTCAGTGCCGTCTACGGTGACCTTGGGCATTATTCCGCCGCCTCCAGCATGTCGCCGCCGCCGCGATTGGCGATGATCCGCCGCTCCATCTCGGGGCGGAAATGGCGGATCAGCCCCTGAATCGGCCATGCCGCCGCATCGCCCAGCGCGCAGATGGTGTGGCCCTCGACCTGTTTGGTGACTTCATACAGCGTGTCGATGTCGCCAATTTCGGCGTCGCCGGTCCGCATTTTTTCCATCACCCGCCACATCCAGCCGGTGCCCTCGCGGCAGGGCGTACACTGGCCGCAGCTTTCATGTTTGTAGAAATAGGACAGGCGGGAGATCGCCTGAACAA
>DAIUBZ010000190.1:0-4164 GCA_036846445.1 Sphingopyxis sp.
CAATTTGGCGCGGTCAATTATCACGCCAGCGTCCATATCAACGGCACGCAGGTGGGCGAGCATCGCGGCGGTTTCACCCCCTTTGCCATGGAAATCACCGATCAATTGCGCGGCGGCGACAATTTCATCGTGGTCGGCGCCAACAACCGCCACGACGCCGCCAGCGTGCCCGCCGAGAAGGTGGATTGGTGGAATTATGGCGGCATCACCCGCGCGGTCCAGATCATCAGTGTGCCAACCACATTTTTGCGGCGGCACCATGTCCAATTGACCCGCGCCGGGGCGATGCAGGTGCGGGCCGGGTTTGACGGGCCGGACGCGGCGGGCCGCGTGTTGACGGTCAGTATCCCGGCGCTGGGCTGGACCCGGCGCATCACCGCCAACGCCGATGGGTCGATTGTCGCCACGCTGCCCGCGCCGCCCGGCCTGAAACGCTGGTCGCCCGGCGCGCCGGTGCTGTATGACGTCATGCTGTCACACGGCAGCGGCGGCGGCGCCGAACGGCTGAGTGATCGTATTGGCTTTCGCACCATCGACGTGCGCGGCACCCAGATATTGCTGAACGGCCAGCCGATCTTCCTGCGCGGCATTTCGCTGCACGAGGAGGCAATCGGCCCGGTCGCGACCCGCACCGTCACCCCCGCCGCCGCCCGCGCGCTGCTGAGCGAGGCGCAGGCGCTGGGGGCCAATTTCGTGCGCCTGGCCCATTATCCCCATGATGCGACGACGGTGCGGCTGGCCGACGAAATGGGCCTGTTGGTGTGGAGCGAAATCCCGATTTATTGGGACATGGATTTTGACGGCCCGGCCACACTGATGCTGGCCCGCGAAATGCTGGCCGAAATGATCGACCGCGATGCCAACCGCGCCAGCGTGGTGATCTGGAGCGTGGGCAATGAAACCCCCGAAACGCCTGCGCGGCTGGCGTTCATGCGGCGGCTGATCGACGATGTGCGGGCGCGGGATCCGGACCGGCTGGTGTCGGCGGCGCTGCACGATGACGCCGATGACAGCAGCGGCGCGGACGGGCGGGTGACGGTGGACGACCCCATTGGTGCCTATCTGGATGTGCTGGCGATGAATCGTTACGAAGCCTGGTATGGCATGCGCAGCCCGCCCCAGATTGACGAGGTGAACTGGACGGTCGCCTATGACAAACCATTGATTTTCAGTGAATTTGGTGCCGACGCCCTCTATGGCTATCGCGCCGGGCCGCTGGAGCGGTGGAGTGAGGAGTATCAGGCGCTGCTCTATGACCGCACCTTTGCCATGGCCGATCGCATTCCGGGTCTGGCGGGGACCAGCCCGTGGATTCTCAAGGATTTCCGGTCGCCGCGCCGCTTCCACGGCCAGTTTCAAAATTACTGGAACCGCAAGGGGCTGATCGATCCCGAGGGCCGCCGCAAGCTGGCATGGCAGGTGGTGCGCGACCGCTATGCCGCCCAGGCCGCCGCCGGGCAGCGGGTGGCACCATGATGCGGCGCGGCTGGCTGGCGGCGCTGGTCATCGCCCTGGCCGCCGTCCTCGCTGGTCCCGTTGCGGCGGCGGAACTGGCACGGCTGGGCAGCGCGGCGGTGCACCATGATGGCGCGGTGGTCACGCTGACCACCGGCGCGCTCACCCGGCAATTTGGCTGGAACAATGGCAATTTGATCAGCCAGCGGCTGGTGGACGAGGCGCGCGGCACCCACCTCGCCCTGCTGGCCGATGGCCCCGATATTGCCGGGCCGGGGCTGGCGGCGGCTACCAGCGCGCCGGGCACGATCCGCGCCCGCATTGTCCCGGCAGATGGCATCAGCCCGGCCCAGATCGAGGTGGTGGTCACCGCCACACTGGACGGCGGCATCGGGGTGCGGCGGCGCTGCACGCTGGTGCCGGACAGTCCGGCCATCCGCTGCGCGATGGCGCTGCGCGGGTTGGTGCCCGCCGCCGCCGCCGCCGCTGGCACCGCGATGATCGAAAATGACCGCCGCACCCGCACCCAGACGCTGGTGGCGGCGGATCGGCTGGCCCTGCCCGGCGGGTCGCATTGGCGGGCGGATGTCGTGCAATTGCTGGCCGCGACCGATTATCACGACAATCTGGTCCAGCGCAGCCGCCTGTCCTTTTACCGCGAACCGGCGCTGGCCGCCGGGGCCATTGCCCATCTGGCCCGCGCTGGCGTGAAACAGGGACTGTTCATGCTGCGTGAGGCGCCGCTGGCGGCGGACCAGCCCGGGTGGCCGGGCGCGGATTTCAGCTTTGCCAGCGGCGAGGCCATCGCTGCGGCCGCCGGGATTGACGGCACCGCGCCCGACGCGGACGGCTGGATGGAGGCATATCCGGTCACGATTGGCCTGACCGATGGCAGCGAACAGGATTTTCGCGCCCGGCTGCGCGCCCATCTTGGCACCATTCGCCCCTATGTTGCGGCGCGCGATTCCATGCTGATGTCGAACAGCTGGGGCGACCGGTCCCGCGATGCGCGGATGAATGAGGCCTTTGTGCTGGCCGAAATTGACCGCGCCGCTGCGCTGGGGCTGACCGTGGTGCAACTGGACGATGGCTGGCAGGCAGGCCTGTCGAAAAACAGCGCCAGCAAGGCCGGGGCAAAATGGGAAGATTGGGCGGCCAGCGACTGGCAGCCGCATCCCACCCGCTTTCCGCGCGGGCTGGCCCCGATCATCGCCGCCGCGCGGGCGCGCGGGTTGATGGTCGGCATCTGGTTCAACCCCAGCCAGGTGGGGGATTTTGCGGCATGGCAGCGCGACGCCGCCATCATCATCGACCTGTGGCGGCGGCACGGCATCGCCCATGTCAAAATCGACGGCGTGAACATCCCAACCCGCCGGGCCGAGGCGAATCTGGCGGCGATGTTCGAGGCCGTGCGCGCCGCCACCAATGGCGCCGTGGTCATCAACATGGATGTCACCGCCGGGCGACGGCCCGGATATTTTGCCGTCAACCGCTATGGCAATATCTTTCTGGAAAATCGCTATACCGATTGGGGCAATTATTACCCGCACCGCACGATGCGCAATTTGTGGCAATTGGCTGCTTATGTTCCGCCGCAATGGCTGCAAATCGAATTTCTGAACACCGCCCGCAACCCGGCCAAATATGGCGCGGACGACCCGCTGGCCCCGGCGGCGGTCGGCCAGGTCGGCGCATTTGGCACCACCATCGCGGCTCAGCCGCTGGCGTGGCTGGAAACCACCGGCCTGTCGGCGGTGGCGGCGGCGGAATTGGCCCCGCACATCGCCGCCTATCGCCGGGTGCAGCAGGAATTTCATGCCCAGACGATCTGGCCGATTGGCGATGAGCCAAAGGGCACGCACTGGACAGGATTTCAATCGGTTGGCGGCGATGGCTCATCCGGTTTCCTGGCCATCACCCGCGAGGCGCTGGCTCCGCCGACCGGCCGGGTCCGCACCATGTTGCCGCCGCGCAGCCGGGTGCGGCTGACCCCGATTTTTGGCGGCATATCCGGGGGCGAGGTTGCGGTGGACGCCGATGGCGCGGTGCGTTTTGCCTTGCCCGCCGGGCCGGGAACCGCCTTGCTGCGCTATCAGATCATCGCCGGAGAGACGCCATGAACCGCCGCAATTTGCTCGCCGGATTGGCCGCTGCCGCCCTGCCCGGCCCGCTGCTGGCCCGGCGCCGAGATATTGGCGGTCGGCGCGCGGCGGCTTTAGAGCGCGTTCCGATCTGAGTGAATCAGGTTGAGCGCTCTAACCCCTTGCGCTGCTGCGATTTTCAGAGCCATCAGATGATGCCATCTGACTAGGGTCAGCTTTTCAGTTCGTCCGCAAATGTTTCCGGGCCGGTGTTGGCCTGTGCCACCAATGGCTGGCCGCTGACCACAACATCGGTGAGGCTCAGGCCATCGGCGTTGCGGGCGCGCAGCGGGGTTTTGGCGGTGCCGATCACCACATCGCGCACGCTGACCCGGCCCAGCGGGGCGCGGGCCGCGCCGACCAGGCTGAAGCCGACAATCGCCTCGCTGCACGCCACCCGCTGGATGCTGATATCGGTGAAGCGGGTCGGAAAATCGCCGCCGCGATGGCCGTGATAATCGGTGGTGAAGATGATGACCGACTGGGCCTTGGTGATGGCAATATCGCGGATATGGACGTTGGTGATCTCGCCGCCGCGATCCAGATTGGATTTGAAATACAGGCCGTG
>DAIUBZ010000191.1:0-4161 GCA_036846445.1 Sphingopyxis sp.
CGGCGCCAGCGGCGCAAAGGCGGGCTGGGGCGCTGCCACCGCCATGGCCAACCGGTTCGCCCCGCCGCTGGCGATGCTGAACCCCGAAGCGGACGCAGCAAAGGCGTGCGGCAACATCCGCAACAGCAATTGCTGACGCAATTCGTGGCGACCCGGCCCGGCGAACAGCCCGCCCAAAGGCGGTGCGGGTGACAGGCGCGCGCCCGGCTGTGCGCCAAGCGCCGCTGGCCGGGCCACCACCCCGAGCTGGGGCACCCGCACCGCAATGCCATCGCCGCGATCCCGCGCTCCGCCCGGCACTGGCGCAGGCCACGGCAGCACTGCGGGCCATGGCGCAGATGGCGGCGCGGTATATTCGGGCGGCACCGGGGCCAGCATAACCAGCCGCAACCCGCACCAGCCGCCGACCACCAGCAACAAAAACCGCAGCGCGCGCGCGCGGGCCAAACAGGCCAGTATCGCACCCACCGGCGTCATCGCCCCCGGCGCCGCGCGGTGCCGTTGGCGGGTGGCACCGCTGCCATTGGCGGCGTGGATGGTAACGCCGCCACCGGCGGCGGGGATGGTAACGCCGCCACCGGCGGCGGGGACGTGACGGGTGCGGGGAAAATATGTGCGGTTTTGTCCCACCGCGTCGGCGCGCCCATCGCCATGCGCCAATATACCGCCACCGCCCGCCGCGCGGCCATCACCGCCAGCGTGTTGGCGACCACCACGCGCGGCACCGCCACCAACCCCTGTCGCCAGCCGTAAACGCGGCCCGTGAACCACGCCCGCATCCCCAACCGCCAGACAAGCAGGCCCAGGTTCGCCGCCATCACCGCCTGAATCACCGGCGACCATGGCTGGGTCGCCCACATGCCCGCAGCCGCCCCCGCCGCCGCCACAAGGCTGACGCCAGCCGCCGCATAAGCCGCCAAAATCACCAATGCCGCGAGCGGCGCGCGGCGGTCCTGCCACAACAGCCAATGCTTTGCCGGGTTACCGCCCCGGTCCAGCCAGCCCAGCCGGTCCCACCCCGCCAGCGCTATGCCAGCGATCCACCGCGATTTCTGCCGCACGGCGGGCCCGATCGCATCGGGGAAGGCGCTGTGGGTGGCGACCCGGCTGCCGCTGCTGTCGCACACATCAACAAAGCAGCTTGGCAAGTCCATCGCCGCCAGCAGCAACCCGGCCTCATAATCCTCGGTCAGGCTGTCGGCAGCAAAGGGCAGGCCGCCGCGTGCTCGGGCTAGCGCCGTCAGCGCCTGGCGCGAAAAGGCACAGCCGACCCCGGCCGCCGGCAACCCCGCCGCCAGCCAGGCGCGCAGCGGCATCTGCTTGCCATGGCTTTCGGCGAACTCATCGGCGTAATGGCCCGCGATCCACGGAGAATGGGGCAGGAGCAACGGCTGCACCGGCAATTGCACCATCGCCCGCCCGGCCAGATAGCGGCGGATAACCACGAGGCCCGCGAGGTGAACGCGGTCCTCGGCATCGTGGAGCAATACCGCGCTGCACGGGATAGCGCCCGCCGCCTCATCCCGGCGCAGCGCGGTCCACATCGCGTTCAGATTGTCGGCCTTGGTTGTTGGGCCTGCCGCCGGATTGATGACCAGCCGCAGCCGGGGGTCGGCCGCAACCACGCGCGACACCGCAAACAGCGTGTCGGGATCATTGGCATAAACGCCGATATATACCCGCACGTCTTCCCCGGCCCAGACCGATTGCAGATGCGCCAGCATCGGCGGCAGCACCGCCGCCTCGTGCCAGGCCGGAATGAACACCGCCACCGGCCCGGCCAGCGGCGGTGCCAGCGGCTGGGGGGCCAGCGCGCGGCGATTGGCCAGCCACACCGCATCCACCAGCGTGTCGTCCAGCCCGAACACCAATATGCCGATTGCCGCAAACAGCATCAGTTCATGGGCGAGCGCTGGGACCAGCGCCGCCAAAAATGCGGTCACTGGCTCCACCTCGCCGCTCCGCTCTGTGCTGGGGTCCGGCAATGGCCCCGCTGCCCTGCTGTGCTATCAATCCTGCTGGACTTGTAAAGCCCGGTGCGGCGCTGGCTGGGCACAATCGGCGATTTATCGCCGGTTTTGCGTGACTTCGCCGATCTGCGCGGTTAATGCTGCGCTCAGTCCACCGCAGGCGACGCTTGCGCCCGCCAAGATCAGGAGCTTAGTTGATGGCCAGCCCCGCCGCCCCCCATGCTGCCCCCAAATCGGCACTGGCCGCATTTTTGGCCAGCGAAAGCGCGGGCGGAATCATCTTGATGGCGGCGGCGGCGCTGGCGATGGTCCTGGCCAATTCGCCGCTCAAGGACGCCTATTTTGCGCTGATTCACTTTACCACCGGGCCGACTTTGTCGGAAAAACTGGGGCCGATGACGGTCCATTTGTGGATCAACGACGGGTTGATGGCGATTTTCTTCATGCTGGTCGGGCTGGAGATCAAGCGCGAATTTCTGGATGGGCGGCTGGCGACGTGGGACCAGCGCCGCCTGCCCGCGGTGGCGGCGGCGGGCGGGATGATCGCCCCGGCGCTGATCTTTTTGGCTTTTACCAGCTCGTCGCCCTATCTGGCCAATGGCTGGGCGATCCCGGCGGCCACCGATATCGCCTTTGCGATTGGCGTGCTGGCGCTGCTCGGTTCGCGCGCGCCAACCTCGCTGAAACTGTTCCTGGTAACGGTCGCGATCATCGACGACATGGGCGCGGTGACCATCATCGCGCTGTTTTACACCGCGTCGATTGACCTGATTGCGCTGGGCGCTTCCTTCGCCGTGCTGGCGGTGATGATGGGGCTGAACCGGATGGGGGTGCGGCGGCTGGATATCTATTTGCTGCTGGCGGTGGCGGCGTGGTTCGCGATGCTGTTGTCGGGGGTCCACGCGACCATCGCCGGGGTGCTGGCGGCATTCACCATTCCGCTGGTGAAAAGCCCGGGCCAGCCCGACAGCGCGGCGTCGCCGCTGCACCGGCTGGAGCATAAATTGCACGGGCTGGTCGCATTTGCGATTGTGCCGATCTTTGGCTTTGCCAATGCCGGGGTGAATGTCGGCGGGCTGAGCGCGGAGGAGATTTTCTCGCCCATGCCGCTGGGCATTGCGGCGGGGTTGTTTTTCGGCAAGCAAATCGGCGTGTTCGGGGTGGTCTGGCTGGCGGTGAAAACCGGCTTTGCGGGAAAATTGCGCGGCGCGAGCTGGCTCCAAATCTATGGCGTGGCGCTTTTGTGCGGCATTGGCTTTACCATGAGCCTGTTTATCGGCGGCCTGGCCTATGCCGGCAATGATCTGTTCATCGAGGAGGCGAAGATCGGCACGCTGATGGGCTCGATTGCTTCGGCAATTGTCGGCTACACCGTGCTGCGGCTGGCTCCGCAGGCCGCCGATCAGGCGGAAACGGAGAGCGAAATGGCCGCAGAAATCGCGCAGGACGGCGATGTGGCCGATGTCGCCGACCCCGCCGCCGCACCGCAGGCGGCACGGTAATGGCGCGGCGCGGCGGCGCGGCGGCGCTGGGCTTGGCGCTGCTCAGCGGATGCAGCTTCAGCGACGGACCACCGCCATCGGCGCGCACAGCGGCGGCAGCAGCGCCCGCCGACCCAGCCGCAGCCATCAACCAATTGGCCGAGGATTATGTCCGGCTGACGCTGGAAATCGGCACCCACGATGCCGATTATGTCGATGCTTATTATGGTCCGGCGGCTTGGCGCACCGCCGCCACCGCCAATCCCCGTGCCATCCCGCTTCTTCGCGCCGAGGTGGCGGCGCTGCGGGCGCGGCTGGCGGCCATTGCCCCCGGCGATGCGGCGATTGACCGCGCCCGCCACGCCGCACTGACCGGGCAATTGACCGCCGCCGCCACCCGGTTGGCGATGCTGGCGGGCGAAAAAATCGGGTTTCTGAATGAGGCCGAAGGGTTGTTCGGGGTGCGGCCGGTCATCCGCCCCCTTGCGGCCTATGACCCCTATCTGGCCGAGATCGCCCGGCTGGTCCCGCCCGCTGGGCCGGATGACCGCCGCGATCTGGCCACGCGGGTCGATGCGCTGTTTGACCAGTTCATCATTCCTGCCGACCGGCTCGGGCCAGTGTTCGAGGCGGCGATGGCGGCCTGCCGCGCCCGGACGGCGGCGCACATCGCCATGCCCGCTGGCGAGACATTCGAGCTGGGGTTTGTG
>DAIUBZ010000192.1:0-4153 GCA_036846445.1 Sphingopyxis sp.
CGTTCTCGCAGCAGATTGAATGCCGCACGCGTGTCACCACCGAAATTGACCGCATCAAGATCACTTGTGGAGGTCAGCAGCGCCGATTCCGTCCGCCCCATCGTGTCGGGGTCTACGCCCTCGTCAAGCAGCCTGGTCAGGAACCAGAGCCGTTTCTCGCTCGCCGTCCTGACGAGCGGCGGGTCGTCCCCAAGGCCGTTCGCATCGAGATCGATGCCTGCCGCGATCAGCGCATCGAAGGAAGCGCGATCCTCGCATTCAATCGCCCAATCGAGCAGCGACATGCCTCCATAACCCCGCTGGTCGAGGGGGGCGCCGGCAAAGTCGGGGGCCGCAATGCCGAAGCACATCTTCTCGGCATAGGGCCCAAGCTCTGTGTCGGCGAAGATCTCGGCATAGTCGGCGCCGCGATAGCGAAAGCGGGTCTTGGCCTTGAGATACTCGGATGGGGGGTCCCCGCTGACCTTGGCGATGCCCATCTCGTCGAGCATCTGGTCGCAACGGAAAGCCAACCCCGTTGCCCAGTCGAACATGAGGTCATCGCCGGCTTGCAAGCCTCGGTTGATCTGCGGATCCGGCATCATGGAGAGCAGGTTCATGCTTTCGCCGCTGATGCGCAGTGCGCGGTTGTAGCCTCTTTCACCCAGTGCCTTGCGAGCCTGTTCAAAGGGTTCCACCAGCCTCTGTTCAAATCGCCACACCTCGACAAACTTGGCGATCCGTGAATCCCGATCGGTTTCCGCCGCGGCAAAGACACCGAAACTCTGAGCGACGGTGTGGCAAAGGACGATGATCTCGGGCTGGCTCATGCCCAGTGTGACGACGCCAAGTGATCCGTTTTTCTCGAAAGCCCTGCGTTGCAGATCCTCGAATTCATCCATCCCATCGGCATCAACAGGCACAGCGTCGGTGCTGTCGGCCGGCTCGATAACCCTGGCTGACTGGTCGGGTCCGACCTCATTCTGTGCAAACGCGCGAGGCGCGATGGCAAGGGTTAGGCTCAGAAGCCCAATGAAAAGAAGCCTCATATCGCAAAACCCTTTGAACGCCTTGATCTCTGACTTTGCGAAGGCCGCTTGGCAAGATGCGATCCGCAGCGAATCTGCGCGGTCATTCATGGGCGGGATTGGTTCGTCTAAGGGCTGCGAAGGAGTCGCTTCCTGAATGGCCGCTGTTCGGCTGGAAATATGAATAGCGGGCATCAGCCGCCCACTGGCGCGCGGCTGGCGGAATAATAGTGCCATGCGAATATCGCCGCTGCGCCCCGGTGGGGCCGCCAGGGCTCTGCCAGGGCGCGCAGGGCGCGTTCGTCGGGGCGCGCGGGCAGGGACAGGATGCCGCCAATCGCCGCCTGCACCGCCAGATCGCCCGCGGGCCAGATGTCGGCGCGCCCCTCGGCAAACAGCAAATAGATTTCGGCGGACCAGCGGCCAATGCCCTTCACCCGGGTCAGCGCCGCAATCGCTGCCTCGTCGCCGCCGGGCAGCGCGTCCAGCGCCAGCGCGCCGCTGGTCACTTCCTCGGCCAGGCTGCGGGCATAGCCCTGTTTCTGGGCCGACAGGCCGCAGGCGCGCAGCGCGCCGGGCGATGCAGCCAGCACCGCGTCCGGCGGGCAATCCGCGCCCAGCGCCGCCTCCAGCCGCGCCCACACCGCTGCCGCCGCCGCCACGCTGACCTGTTGGCCCACAATGGTGCGCAGCAAGGTGGCATAGCCGGGCTGGCGGCGGCGCGGCTCTGGCGGCCCGGCGCTGGCCAATGCGGCGGCAAAGCCCGGCTCAATCGCGGCCAGCGCCGCCATGCTGCTGGCCAATTCAGCGGCTGACAGTCCCATCAGTGATCCTCTTGCTTGATTTGCCGCGCGCCCGGCGACATAGGGCCGGGACCTGTTACGCCCGCGCAAAAGGAAAGCCCATGGCCAAATTGATCGTCGTCCGCCGCGACGGCAGCGAAACCGCGATTGACGGCGACACCAGCCTGTCGGTCATGGAAAATATCCGCGATGCGGGCGTGGACGAATTGCTGGCGCTGTGCGGTGGCTGTTGTTCCTGCGCCACTTGCCATGTCTATGTGGATGATGGCTTTGCCGATGCCCTGCCGCCGGTCAGCGCGGACGAGGATGATCTGCTGGACAGCAGCAGCGACCGCCGCGCCGCCAGCCGCCTGTCATGCCAATTGCCGTTCACCGCGGCGCTGGACGGGTTGCGGGTGACGATTGCCACCGAGGATTAAGGCGGAGTCATCAAGCCGGGGGGATTATGGCTGCCCCCGCACGATGATGGTCGGCACGGTCTTGTTGGTCGATGTGACGCGCCATGTGACGCTTTGCTTGCCATTTGGCGCGGGCCTGGCCCCGGATTCCTGATTCTGCATGATGATCGGCGCATCGGTGGTGACCGTGAAGCGGCCGTCCCGCCGCGCCGACGGGTCGCGGGGCGGGGTGTTGCCGCCGGAACCGCTCGGCGCGTCGCGCTTCGCGCCCATCTGTCCCAGCATTGCCAGGCCGCCAAGTTGGCCCATCCCCTCCGCCATCGCACTGGCGCCAAAGGCCGGGGCGGTCGCCCGGATGTGGCCGTCCTGCCGCCGTTCCAGCGCCACAAAGGGCATGACCAGCCCGGCGTCCTGATTATAGGGCCAGACAAAATTGTGGGTCAGCGTGCCGGTGGCGGTATATTCCACATAAAAAATATCATCGCCGCGATCCTCGACCCGGCCATAGCCCGGCTCGCGGCGCAGCGCCGCCAACAGCTCCGCCCGCGCCTCGGCCTTGCGCCTGGCCTCTGCGGCGGCGGCTTCAGCCGTGTCTGCGGCGGATGGCTCGGGGTTATCCCCATCGGTCGCTGACGCCGTGTTTGCCCGGGGTTTTGGCGGCGAGACCGGCCCGTCTGGCATCACCGCCACAATTTCGCCGCGATAGGCAAAGCTGAACCGGCCATCCGCGCCAATGTCCAGTTCGGATTCAAACTTGCCCGGCGCGAAAAAACAGCCGGTCAACAGCATCGGCGCGGCCAACGCCGCCACCCATTTTACCCACCCCATCGCTTGCTCCCTCCCCTTATTTGCCCGCCACGGCCATGGCATAAAGCGCAATGGCGGCGGCGTTGCTGATGTTCAAACTCTCCATCTGCGCCGCGATGGGCAGGCGGGCGATCTGGTCGCAATGCTGAACCGTGTTGTGGCGCATCCCGTCGCCCTCCGCGCCCAGCACCAGCGCGACCCGGCTGCCGTCCAGCACCTCGCCCAGCGTCACCGTCCCGCTGCCATCAAGGCCGATGCGCCACCACCCGGCCTCGGCAATTTCATCCAGCGCCCGGGCCAGATTGACCACCCGCACCCACGGCACCAGTTCCAGCGCGCCCGACGCCGCCTTGGCAATCGTGCCGCTTTCCGGCGGGCTGTGCCGGTCCTGGGTGATGATGGCGGCGGCGTCAAATGCGGCGGCAGAGCGCAGCACCGCGCCGATATTGTGCGGGTCGGTCACCTGGTCCAGCACCAGCAATGGCCGCCGCCGGTCGTGGTCCAATTCGTCCTGAAGCACATCGGTCAGCCACACATCGTCCAGCGGCGCGACCTCGGCCACCAACCCCTGATGCGGGGCATCGCGCGGCACCAGCCGGGCCAGATCGGTGACTTCGCAATAGCTGATCGGCACCACCGGCGGCAACTCCACCGCCGCCAGCGCCTCACGCGTGCCAAGAATGCGGCGCACGGTGCGATCGGGATTGGCCATGGCGGCGACGACCGCATGGCGGCCCCAGAAACGCACCGGCGGGTTCTTGCGCGAATCACTGCCGGGGCGGCGGTGGCGGGATATTTGTCGCATGGTCATGGCGGCGCTTTTTCCATGACAGCGCATTGACACGCAAGCACCCATTCGCCATGAGCGCGGCTCGCCCCAACAGGGGCCATGGACAGGTGGCCGAGTGGTTAAAGGCAGCAGACTGTAAATCTGCCCGGGTTTCCGTACGCTGGTTCGAATCCAGCCCTGTCCACCACCCCCTTATTCCGGCGCCGCAATCGGCATGGTGATCCCGCGCATGATGCGGTCGGTTTCGGCCAGGATTTTGATGATCTTCTGATAGTGGCGAATGTCGTCGAAGCTCAGGGCGCGGCCCTTGCGGTCTTTCAGCCATTTTTGCGCGGGTTGGTATCCGCC
>DAIUBZ010000193.1:0-4147 GCA_036846445.1 Sphingopyxis sp.
GCAGGGCGAGGGCGAATGGGGCGGCGGTCAGCGCCAGCGCGCGAAGGGTGGGTGCAGTCATACCCCTGAGCTTAGGGCCGCCCCGGCAAAAGAAAAGCCGTATTACAACTCGCCCTCGGCATCCAGCGCATAGCCCGCCGAGCGCACCGTGCGGACAATATCGCTGTGGCCGTGGGCGTTGATCGCCTTGCGCAGGCGGCGGATATGCACATCGACCGTCCGCAATTCGATATCGCTGTCCTGGCCCCACACATTGTCCAGCAACTGGCCGCGCGAAAATACCCGGCCCGGATGCTCCATAAAATGGCGGAGCAGGCGAAACTCGGTCGGTCCGATTGCGATGGTGATCCCGCCGCGCTTGACCTTGTGCGCGACCGCATCCAGCTCGATATCGGCATAGGCCAGCACCTCGCCCGCCAGCGCCGGGCGCAGCCGCCGCAGCACCGCCGCCACCCGGGCGACCAGTTCGCGCGGGCTGAAGGGTTTGGTCACATAATCATCGGCCCCGGTTTCCAGACCCCGGATGCGGTCCTCCTCCTCGCCGCGCGCGGTCAACATGATGATCGGCACATTGGCGGTGCGGTTGCTGCGGCGCAGGCGGCGGCACACCTCAATCCCCGACAGGCTTTCGACCATCCAGTCGAGCAGGACGATGTCGGGCACCCGCTCCTGTGCCAAGAGCAGCGCCTGTTCGCCATCGATGGTATGGCGCACGCCATAGCCTTCCTTGGCAAAATGCCAGACGATCAGCTCGGCAATCGCCTCATCATCTTCGACCAGCAGCAGATCGGGTTGCGGCACAGAAAATTCCCCTCAATTGTCGCCATCAAACGGGCTGCTGCCGCGTTCGCGCTCTTCCAGAGTTTCGCCGGTGACGACATAATAGACCATCTCGGAAATATTGGTGGCGTGGTCGCCGACCCGTTCCAGATTTTTGGCAATGAACATCAAATGGGTGGATTCGGTGATCGACCGGGGATTTTCCATCATATAGGTGAGCAGGGTGCGAAACACGCTGTTGTAAAAATCATCGACCGCCCGGTCGCCCCGCGTCACGGCGCGGGCGAGGTCAGCGTCGCGGGCGGCAAAGGCGTCAAGCGCGTCGTGCAGCAAATCAATCGCCAGCCGCGACATGGATGTCAGCAGCGATATTGTCTCTGCCGAAGGGGTACGGCCGAGCAGCGGCACCCGACGCGCGATATTCTTGGCATAATCGCCGGTGCGTTCCAGCACCGACCCGATTTTCAGCGAGGCGATGATTTCGCGCAGATCATCGGCCATCGGTGCGCGCAGGGCGATGGTCTGAATCGCCATTTGCTCCACCTTTGCCTCCAGCGCGTCGATGATCGCGTCATCCGCCACCACCCGCTCGGCCAGCTCGACATCGCCATTTTTCAGCGCGGTCATCGCCAGCGCCAGCGCCTGCTCCGCCCGGCCGCCCATTTCGCTGATCGACCCGCGCAGTGTGCTGATCTCTTCATCAAATGCTGCAACCGTATGTCCGCCGCCTGTGGTCATCATCATATTTCCTTGGCTCCCGGCCCGCGCTTAGCCATAGCGCCCGGTGATATAATCTTTGGTCTGCGCATTTTTGGGGTTGGTGAAAATCTCGCTGGTCTGGCCATATTCGACCAGCGTGCCCAGATGGAAAAATGCGGTGCGCTGGGACACGCGCGCGGCCTGCTGCATATTGTGGGTCACGATCACGATCGCATAATTGCCGCGCAGTTCGTGGATCAGCTTTTCAATCCGGGCGGTGGCAATCGGGTCGAGCGCCGAACATGGCTCGTCCATCAAAATCACCTCAGGATCCACCGCAATCGCCCGGGCGATGCATAGCCGCTGTTGCTGGCCGCCCGACAAGGCGGTGCCGCTTTCTCCCAGACGATCCTTCACCTCGTCCCACAGGCCGGCCTGGGTCAGGGCGCGTTCCACCACCACGTCCAGATCCGCCTTGGCCGCCGCCAGCCCGTGGATGCGCGGGCCATAAGCGACATTGTCGTAAATGGATTTGGGAAAGGGGTTGGGCTTTTGAAACACCATGCCAACCCGGGCGCGCAATTGCACCACGTCCATGGCCGGGTCATAGATGTCGCGGCCATCCAACGCGATCTGTCCTGCCACCCGCGCCCCGGAAATCGTGTCATTCATCCGGTTGAACGAGCGCAAGAAGGTGGACTTGCCACAGCCGGACGGGCCGATAAAGGCGGTGACCGCATCCTTGCCGACATCGATCGACACATTGTTGATCGCCTGTTTCTCGCCATAAAAGACACTGACCCCCCGCGCGGTCATCTTGGGGTCGGCGATGGCGGTGGCATCGGCGGTGGTTTGTTCAGTTTCGGTCATATCACCAACGTTTTTCAAAGCGGTTGCGCAGATAAACCGCCAAGGCGTTCATCGACAACAGGACGACCAACAGCACGATGATCGCGGCGGAGGTTTTTTCGACAAAGCCGCGATCAACCTGATCGGACCACAGGAAAATCTGCATCGGCAACACAGTGGCCGGGGCGCACAGGCCATTTGGCACATCGCCGATAAACGCCCGCATGCCGATCAGCAACAGCGGCGCCGTCTCGCCCAGCGCCCGGGCCATGCCGATGATCGTGCCGGTCATGATGCCGGGCAAGGCCAGCGGCAGGACATGGTGAAATACCACCTGAACCGGGCTGGCGCCCACCCCCAGCGCGGCATCGCGGATCGACGGCGGCACCGATTTGATCGCATTGCGGCTGGCGATCACGATCACCGGCATGGTCATCAGCGCCAGCGTCAGTCCGCCGACCAGCGGGCTGGCGTTGCAAATGCCAAAGGCATTGATGAACACCGCCAGCGCGAGCAGGCCAAAGATGATCGAGGGCACCGCCGCCAGATTGTTGATCGACACCTCGATCAATTCGGTCCAGCGGTTGCGCCCGGCATATTCCTCCAGATACACGGCGGCAAATACCCCGGTCGGAAAGGCGATCAGAAAGGCGATCAGGATCGTCATCAGCGACCCCACCAGCGCGCCATAAATGCCTGCCACCGCAGGGTCGGTCGCATCGGCATTGCCCAGAAATGCCCGGTTGAGCTGCATCACAACCTTGCCGTCCGCCGCCAGCCGGGCATGGGCGGCCTCTGCCGCCGGGCTGCCGGTGCCTTTGGCGGCAACATCAATGTCCGACGTCAGCGGAACCAGAAATTCATGGGTGCCAGAAAGCTTGGCGGGATCGGCCTTGATCGCGTCGCGCACGGCGCGCCAGGCGCCCGCTGCCACCAACTCGCTGCCGCCCGGGCCCAGCGCTTCATCGGCGGCAAAGGCCACCAGTTCGTCCAGCCCGCTGGCGGCAAATTGCCGATCAATGTCGTCAGCGGCCAGATTGGCGGCGGTCAAGGGCAGGGGGTTTGCCGAAAAATCAATGGGGACGGTCACATAATGATAAACAAACCCCTTTGCCCCCTCCTTGACCATCGAACCCAGCAAAAACGCCAGAAACAGGCCAGTGAGCAGCACCGCAAAAAAGCCATAGGCGCGAAACCGCCGCTCGGCGGCATAGCGGGCGCGGATCCGCGCCTGCATCGCCGGCGTTTGCCAGTCGGTCGGGGCCATCACCCGGCCCGCCGGGGCGCCGCCAGTGGGGGTCATCGCGTCACTCATATGCTTCCCGATATTTTTTCACGATCCGCAGCGCGGCGATGTTCAGCAGCAACGTCATCACAAACAGCACCAGCCCCAGCGCAAATGCCGCCAGCGTCTTGGCGCTGTTAAACTCCTGATCCCCGGTCAGCAGCTTGACGATCTGGGCCGTGACGGTGGTGACGCTGGCAAAGGGATTGGCGGACAAATTGGCGGCCAGCCCGGCGGCCATCACCACGATCATCGTTTCCCCGATCGCCCGGCTGACCGCCAGCAAAATGCCGCCCATGACCCCGGGCAGCGCGGCGGGCAGCAGCACCTGGCGGATGGTTTCGTTCGATGTCGCCCCCATCGCCAGACTGCCGTCGCGCATCGCCTGGGGCACGGCATTGATGCTGTCATCCGCCATCGATGACACGAAGGGGATGATCATGATCCCCATCACCACCCCGGCGGCCAGCGCCGATTCGGTGCTGGCGTTGCTGACGCCCAGCATCACCGCAAAATCGCGCAGCGCCGGGGCCA
>DAIUBZ010000194.1:0-4137 GCA_036846445.1 Sphingopyxis sp.
ATATAGGGCCGCCGGGCGCGGTCCGCCGCCTGCCACGCCGCAATGGCTGCGGCGTGTTTCAGGGTCAGTTCCACCGCGTCCAGCCCCTCCAGCAGCATCCGTTTCGCCTCCGCACCAATCGCGAAGCCATGGCCAGCGGCAGTTTGGGCATCAAGGTCAATCGTCACCGCCTGTCCGGCCAGCGGCGCAATCGCATCGGCGGGCAGCACCACTGGCAACAGACTGTTTCGCAGGCAATTGGCGGCAAAAATCGGGGCAAAGCTGGGGGCGATGATCGCGCGAATGCCCCATTCCGCCAGCGCCCACACCGCATGTTCACGGCTGGAGCCACAGCCGAAATTGGCCCCGGCCAGCAGGATTTGGGCGCCGCGAAATGCGGGCTGATTCAGCACAAAATCGGGGTCCGGCACCCGGGCGTCCACATCCAGATAGCGCCACGGCGCAAACAGCCCATCGGCCAGGCCGGTGCGCCCGGTTGACCGCATCTCGCGCGACGGGATGATGGTGTCGGTGTCGATATTGGCGCGCAGCAGCGGCGCGGCGATGCTGGTCAGCCGGGTGAAGGGGGTCATGACGGCGGCTCCGGCGCGGCGATATACCCCGCCAGCGCGCTGGCGGCCACCACCTCGGGGCTGGCGATATGGGTGCGGATGCCGGGGCCTTGGCGGCCCTGGAAATTGCGGTTGGTCGATGAAATCACCCGGCTGCCCGGCGCAAAGCCCTCGCCGCCCGCATAAAAGCACAGCGAACAACCCGATTCGCGCCATTCAAACCCGGCGTCCGCAAAAATCCGGTCCAGCCCCTCGGCCTCCGCCGCCCGCTTCACCGCAGATGACCCCGGCACCACCAGCGCCTTGGCAATGCCCGGCGCGATTCGGCGGCCCGCCACCACGGCGGCGGCGCGGCGCAGGTCGGACAGGCGGGCGTTGGTGCAACTGCCGATAAAGGCGGCATCGACCGGCACCCCGGCAATTGGCTGGCCCGCCGCCAGCCCGATATAGGCCAGCGCCGCCGGGTCGGCATCCGCCGGAATTGCGGCGTCCAGCGCGATGCTGTGGCCGGGGGAAGTGCCCCAACTGACCATCGGGGCGATACTGGCGGCGTCCAGCGTCAACTCGGCATCAAAGCGCGCGCCGGGGTCGCTGACCAGCCCCGACCAGTCGGGCAGCGGGTCGGGGGCATAGCGCCGCCCGGCCAGATAGGCGTGCGTCGTGGCATCGGGGGCGATGATCGCGCTGAACGCCGCAAATTCGGTGGCCATGTTGCACAGGGTCATCCGCGCCTCCATGTCCATCGCCGCGACGGCATCGCCCGCAAATTCGACAATATGCCCCGCGCCGCCGCCTGCGCCGTGCCGGGCCAGCAGGGCCAGCGCGACATCCTTGGCGCTGACCCCGGGGCGCAGCCGCCCGCTGATCGCCACCCGCATCGTGCGCGGGCGGGCCAGCCGCAGCGTGCCGGTGGCCATGGCATGTTCCGCCTCGCTGGAACCAATCCCCCATGCCAGCGCGCCAAACGCCCCTTGCGTGCAGCTGTGGCTGTCCGGTGCGATCAGGGTGCAGCCGGGCAGGACGATGCCCAATTCGCCCGACACGACATGGGTGATGCCCTGATCGGGATCGCCGACATCGAACAGGGTGATGCCCGCCGCGCGGGCGGCGCTGCGGGTTTCGGTGATGAACGCCTGGCCGCCGGGCATCAACGTCTGGTCGCCGCGCCCCGGGCGGGTGTCAACGATATGGTCCATCACCGCAAACACCCGCGCCGGATCGGCCACCCGCCGCCCCGCCGCGTCAAGCGCGCCCAGCGCCGCCGCGCCGGTGCGTTCGTGCAGGAAAATCCGGTCCACCGCGATCAGCGCGCCGCCGCCGTCCAGCGGCACGATGGCATGCGCGTCCCAGATTTTGGCAAACAAGGTGCGCGGCGCGGCCACTGGGTCAGCCCGCCTGCGCCGCCATCTCCGCCTCAATCGCCCGCCAGTCACGGGTCACGAGCCGTTCCTGAATCGCGGTGCGGGTTTCCAGCAGGCCGTCGCGAATCCAGTGCCAAGTGCGGCAGCGATTTTGCCCGCAATCGGAAATCTGGATCATTTCATACAGATACAGGCTGGGGTCGCCCTGGCGCTGCCAATACAGCATGACCGAGCGGTTGTGGCCGTCCAGTCCAACCTCTGCCGCCCAGCCCTTGATAAGCTCATTGTCCCACCACACCCTTTTGTCGCGATATTCGGCGGGAAATTCGCGCACTTCGGTGCGGCCATCGGGCCAGATATAATGGTTGGTCTGGTGATAGGGGTGCGGCCCATCGTCGACAAAACGGCACAGCAGGCGGCTTTTATGTTCATCCACCTTGTCATTGGCGGCATTGAAATAGCTGTAGGTGCCATCCCATACGCCTTCGTGGCGGGCGAGCAGCGGCATATCTTCGCGAATTCCCATCTTCAGCTTCCTTTCATTTGCAAGGCGGCGGCAAATTCCCGGGCGGCACTCGCCCTTATCAGCGCGCGGTGGCGCAGCGCCAGCGCCGCCGGGTCCAGCGCGGCGGGGTCCAGCGCGGTGGCGTGGGCGGCGTCGCTGGCATACCAGGGCGCAAAACATGTCGCCGCACGCACGGCCCCCCATGCCCGGTGGAGATAGGCGCCAAAGCGGTCGGGGGTCAGATCGGGGAACAGCGCCGCCGGATCGCCCGGCGGCGGCGCGGGCCAATTGATCCGGGTGCAGCCAAGCTGCGCCGCCGCTGCTTCCACCACCGCCGCCCATGCGCCATAGTCGGTGGGCGGTGCACCGGGCCAGCCGCTGGAGTGGCCATGGCCCGGCGGGTCGATGGCGATCAGGCCGGGGCGGGCCACCAGTTCCGCCCCGCCGCCGGGGGGCGGCACGACAAGGACACTGCCCGGTGGGGCCAGCAGCGCGGTTTCGCCGCTCCCCAGATAGTGAATGAGGCCGGAAAAGCGGTCGGTTTGGACCGGAACAAATCCCGCATCCGCGTCGCTGGCCAGCGCGGCGGCAACCGGCGCGGGATATTGGCGGAGGAAATCCAGCGACAGCAGCTGGTGGTCCGCCGGAGTCGCCACCTTTTTCGCCCGCCACCCCGCCGGCAGCGGCCCCAGCCGGTCGATATGGGCCTGAAGCGGGTCGCCATCATAGGCCGAAATCAGCACCGGACAGGTGACGGTGTCCACTGGCGGAATATCGCGCGGCGCGCGCAGCACCGCGCCATAGCCTGCGGCATAGGCATTGCCCGCGTCCAGCATGTCCATCACCGTGCCATGCACCCGCGCGGGGTCGGCATGGGCAACGCTCAGCCGGGCGGCATCGCGCGTGTCGAACCACGGAAAAAACCAGCTTTGTTCCAGCACCCGGTGCCACAGCCACGCCAGATGCTGCCCATAAGGCAAAGGGTGAAAGGGCGGCAGATAGGCGGTGCCAAACAGCGCCATTTCCTCTGCCGTCCAGATGGCATAGCCACCAACCGCCAGCGCGCTGAACAGCGCGGGATGGCGGCGCAGCGCCGTCACCAAGATGATCCCGCCAGAATGAAAGCCATAGGCCGCGACCTGGTTTAGGCCCAGCGCGCCGACAAATTCGGCCAGCGCGTCGGCAAAATCGCTGATGTCGGGGGTATCGCCCAAAAGCGCATCAGACTGGCCAAAGCCCGGCGTGTCGGGGGCGATGCAGGTGAAATCGCTGGCCCATGCTCGCATCAATGGTTCATATTCCGCCGAGCTGCGCGGACTTTGGTGGACCATCAGCAGCGGCGGCCCACTGCCCGCCCGGCGATAATGCACCCGGCGGCCCGCGATGGTCAGATAGTGGCGGCTGATCTCCATCCTGTCTTCACCACCTTCGCAACAATCGCGGGCATATTTGTCCGGACAAATTGCCCTCGACAAAGCCATAGGGGCTGGTCCAATAGGGTGCAAGCCCGCAAAGGCCGCAAGGCCCAGGGCGACCCGCGCCACGCGCCGCGACGACAGGAGACCCGCGCCAATGATCGATGCCGCCATGCCGGGCACCAGGATGGTCAGCGATGGCCGCACCGCCCGAGAGATTTTCGGCGCAGTGATGGCCAATCCGGCGCGCCGCAAATTCGGCTTTGGCACGCGGCTGGCAGTGGTGAATGTGGATTTTCAGCAAG
>DAIUBZ010000195.1:0-4135 GCA_036846445.1 Sphingopyxis sp.
TCCTCCTTAAATCACAACCTCAAATCTGTGCCATTGGTGCTGACGGGGGACAGCCAACAGCAACCCGACGAACCTTGCCGCAGTCTTCCGCCAGTTGCCGGACATGGGTCTCAAATAGTTGCTGCTGATAGCCGCCGGGATTGTCTGCACGGCCCGCCGCCGTGAAGAAGAGCGACACGATGCCGTCTTTCAACAACGCCGTCCCCGCCCATTGGCGCTCGAATGGATAGTCGGCATCGGGCAACGCCCAACCCAGGTCCCGCCACTGGTCGTTTTGCAAATGCAGCAACCTGATCCGCGCTTCAAAATGCCGCAGTCCAGGGTCTGGCCTGTGTTGCGCTGCCAGTGCCATCCATAGCGAGCCTGCGTTGATCGTTGCGATGCTGCCATCGGCAAGCTGGATCGGCCACATGTCCCACAGCACCACGCCCGGCACCGATGGCCGCGCAAATCAGCGGAGCGCGGGCTTGGTCTGCGGGTTGGTGCCAGGCTGCGGGCTGATGCCGCCATGGCCGCCGCAACCAACGCCCCTGTGCCGCCGGTTGTGCTCCGGCTTTGGAGCGGTTTCCACCCATTGCGACCTAACGCCGCCTGCGGGTCGCGGGGCGGCGGGCCAGTTCGGCGACCAGGCGGGGGGCGGGGGCGATTTTGGTCAACCCTTCCTGAACTGCCGCCGTCGACACCACCACGGTGCGGTTCAATTCGCCATCATAACCAAAATTGCCGCCCAGGCTGTGGATATTGCCATCGAATGCCGCACCGATGACATTGCCGTCGCGGTCGATCACCGGCGATCCGCTGTTGCCGCCGATAATGTCGTTGGTGGTGACAAAATTATAGACGGTATCGGGGGCAATTTTGTCCTTGGCCGCCGCAAATGCCTCGCCCAGATTGAAGGGATAGCTGCCGGTTGCGCGGTCGAAGGTGCCGCCCATGGCCGTCGTCGGCGGGATTTCTCGCCCGCGCTCGGTCCAGCCCGCGACCTTGCCATAGGACAGACGCAGGGTGAAGGTGGCGTCGGGGTAAACGCTATCGCCAAAGGCGGCGAAACGCGCCCGCGCCAGCCGGGCCTGGGCCGCCAGCGTCGGCCCGGTGACCTCCGCCTCGGCCTGTGCCCGCACCGCCCGGGCGCGGGCGTCATTGGCCGCGACATAGCGGATCATCGGGTCGTCGGACGCGGCAATCGCCGCGCTGCCGCCATCCCACAGCGCCTTGCGGACCGCCGGATCGGCCAGCTTGCTGCCCGCCACCAGCCGCGCCGCCAGCCCCTCGGGCGATTCAGTACCCAGCAGCGCCTGAACATCGGGGCTGTCCACGGTCAGATATTCGCGGGATTTTTCGAGCCAGAACGCCAGGTTCAGCTGATCGAGCCAAGGATAATGCGGCACCGGGGTGAACAGGCTTTGCGCCGCCCGGGCCAGATTGGCGTCCGAAAATCCAGGCAATCGCTCCGTCTCCGGCTTGTCACGTTCTGCCGCTGCCCGGACCAAGGCGCGGGCCCAGCCGAACAATTGGCTGCCTCCGCCTGCCCCATTTTCCAGAAATCTTTGCTCGAGAAAAATGTTCCGCAGACTGACGTCCGCCGCCGCAATGTCCGCCCACGGGTCGCCAATTCCCGGCTGGGCCAGCGCCTTGGCCTTGAACGCGGCCTCGTCGGCATCCAGCATCGCCCGGAACCGGCCATTGTTCAGCGCGGCAAATTGGCCGGACTGCGCCTTGAAACTATTTTCCAGTCCGAACAATGTGTTGCCTGCCTGCCGCCGCTTTTCTGCATCGCCCTCGACCGCGCCGATGATCCGCCCGCGCCGTTCCGCACCCAAAATCAGCGCCAGTGGCAGCGATATTTCACGGGTGAAGGCGCGCTGGGTATCGGTCAGGGCGCGCTGGGTGGAGCCGGGGTTGCCCGCCACCATCGTCACCTCGCCCGCCACCGGGGCGCGGGGAGTCCAGGTCAGATGCACCGGCGTGGCCGCGGGTTTGCCATCAACATAAGCGCGCAAAAAGGCCGCATCCATCGCATAGCGCGGGAAATTGAAATTGTCGGGGTCGCCGCCAAAGAAGGCCGCCTGAAACTCCGGCGCCCACACCATCCGCACATCGCTGTACCGGCGATAGCGATAAAGGCTATATTGGCCGCCGCCGTAAAGCGTGACCAACTGGCAGCGCTGGGCGGGTTTGTCGGCGCAGGCCTCTGCCTCGATCTTGGCAGTTTCGGCATTGCGGGCAGCAACCAGCGCCGCCCCGGTGGCATCGCCAATGGCGGCGTTCATCCGCGCGGTCATATCGGTGATTTGTTCCACCACCTCGGCCTGTTGGCCGGGGCAGGCCCGCTCGTCGGCCAAGGTGGCGGCATTGACCCCGCGCGCCACCAGATCATTTTCAGCGGTGGACAATTGCTGCAAACATCTCTCGATACAGTGATGGTTGGTCAGGATCAGCCCGGTGTCGGACACAAAGCTGGCCGAACAGCCGTTGATCCGCACCGCCGCACCCTGAACCTTGGCCAGCCACGCCGCATCCGGGGCCCAGCCGTGGGCGGCGCGCATCCGGTCGGCGGGGAAATTGTCAAATGTCCACATCCCCTCATCGGCGGCGGCGGGCACGGCGGCGGCGATGGCAAAGAGCGATGCGGCCATGGCGGTGAGACGGGGCAGGTGGGACATGAACAGAGGCATCCTTGGTTACAGATATTTGTCATATTCATGCGCGTTTGCCGCCACGATGACAAGCCGCTTTGGCGGCCATGGTTGCACCGGGCGCGGCGCCCTGTTACCCGCGCCGGACAGTGTTTCGGCAGCAAAGGGCAGGCAATGGCGGACCAGATCAAGCGGGTGGTGCTGGCATATTCGGGCGGGCTGGACACCAGCGTGATCCTGAAATGGCTTCAGGTCACCTATGGCTGCGAGGTCGTGACCTTTACCGCTGATCTGGGGCAGGGCGAGGAACTGGCCCCGGCGCGCGCGAAGGCCGAGCTGATGGGCGTGCGGCCCGAGCATATTTACATCGACGATCTGCGCGAGGAATTTGTCCGCGATTTTGTCTTTCCCATGATGCGCGCCAACGCCCGCTATGAGGGCGATTATCTGCTGGGCACCAGCATCGCCCGGCCCCTGATTTCCAAGCGTCTGGTGGAAATTGCCGCCGAGGTTGGCGCGGACGCGGTGGCGCATGGCGCGACGGGCAAGGGCAATGACCAGGTGCGGTTTGAACTGTCAGCCTATGCCCTGAACCCCGATATCAAGGTGATTGCCCCGTGGCGTGAGTGGGATTTGACCAGCCGAACCGCGCTGATCGCGTGGGCCGAGGCGCACCAGATCCCGGTGCCCACCGACAAGCGGGGCGAAAGCCCGTTCAGCACCGATGCCAATCTGCTCCACACCTCGTCCGAGGGCAAGGTGCTGGAGGACCCATGGGCGGAAACCCCGGACTATGTCTATTCGCGCACGGTCAACCCGGAGGATGCGCCGGACACGCCGCAGTATATCACGATCGATTTTGTGCGCGGCGACGGCACGGCGCTGAATGGCCAGCCGATGTCGCCCGCCGCCTTGCTGGCGGCGCTGAATGATCTGGGGCGCCGCCATGGCATTGGCCGGCTGGATCTGGTGGAAAATCGGTTTGTCGGCATGAAATCGCGCGGCATGTATGAAACGCCGGGCGGGGAGATTTATGCCCGGGCGCACCGGGGCATGGAAAGCATCACGCTGGACCGGGGCGCGGCGCATCTGAAAGACGAGCTGATGCCCAAATATGCCGAGCTGATCTACAATGGCTTCTGGTTCAGCCCCGAGCGCGAAATGCTGCAGGCAGCGATTGACCACAGCCAGGCCCAGGTGACCGGCACGGTGCGGCTGAAACTGTACAAGGGCAGTGCCAGCGTGGTGGGCCGCAAATCCCCCGCCAGCCTGTATAGCGAGGCGCATGTGACGTTCGAAGATGACGCCGGGGCCTATGATCAGGCCGATGCGGCGGGCTTTATCAAGCTGAATGCCCTGCGGCTGCGGCTGCTCGCCCGGCGCGCGGGCGGCTAGGGTCAGGACCCATTAAATGCACGTTCGAGGTTTGAGGCCATTTTGCTCAGGGCTAGGAGGAAAGCCGCAGGGATATGAATATATCTCAAGGCTTTCTGACGCCG
>DAIUBZ010000196.1:0-4120 GCA_036846445.1 Sphingopyxis sp.
AGGTGCTGCCGTCCAGCAAAATTGCCCCCCAGCCGATATGGTCATGGCCATCGACCGCGCTCAACCGGGCGATGGTCGCATCGGGTGGCATCTGAAATGCCGAAAAAAAACGCAAATAGCGCGCCCGATCCGACAATTGGGTAATGCCGGTGCGGATCGCAGCGGCGTCGCTGGGCCGGATGGTCCGCAGGCAGACCGCGCGGCCATCAGCCAGTTCTGCCTCAATCTCGCAGAGCAGCCGCGGCGGCGGGGCGGGCGGCACGGCCACGGGTCAGCCGCCCCCGCCCGGGTCGGCGCCCGCGACAATCGCCGCCCATTCGCCCTCGTCAATCACCCGAATGCCCAGTGCGGCGGCCTGTTTCAGCTTGCCCCCCGCGCCCGGCCCGGCGACCACCAGATCGGTTTTCGCGCTGACGCTGCCCGCCGCCCGCGCGCCCAGCGCCTCGGCCTGGGCCTTGGCCTCGTCGCGGCTCATGGTTTCCAGCTTGCCGGTGAACACGATGGTCTGGCCGCTGACCGGCGAGGCGCGGGTGGCCACGGCAAAGGGCGGCGGCGTGACCTCGGCCATCAGATCATCCCAGCTTGCCAAATTCTCCGGCTGGGCGAAAAAATCGACCAGCGCCTCGCCCACCGCCAGCCCGATCCCGTCGCCCTGAACCACCAATATGTCTTTCAGCGCCGCCACCCGCCGCGCCAGCCATGGGCTGTCCTTTTCGCTCTCGCCGCGCGGATGGTCGGCCAGATAGCGGGCCAAGGCATCGGCGCGGGCGGGCAGGTCGGCGATGTCGCCCACCCCCTTCATCAGGTCGCGCGCGGTGACCGCGCCGATGTGGCGAATCCCCAGCGCAAACAGCAAGCGGGCGGCGTCGGGTGCGCGCTTGGCCTCAATCGCCGCCAGCAAATTGGCCACGGATTTTTCCTGCCACCCCTCGCGCGCGCGCAGTTCGTTGGCATGGTGTTTCAGCCGGAAAATGTCGCCCGGCCGGGTCAGCCAGCCCAGCGCGATCAATTCGGCGATGGTTTTTTCGCCCAGCCCCTCAATGTCCAGCGCGCCCCGGCTGACAAAATGGTTGAGCCGCTCCTGCCGCTGCGCCGGACAGGACAGGCCGGCGGAGCAGCGCACATCCACCTCGCCCGGCGCGGCAAAGGCGGCGCTGCCGCACGCCGGACACCGGGTGAAATCGGGGGGCGCAGCCTCCGGGCGCGCCACATCGCGGGTCAGATTGTCCACCACCTGCGGGATCACATCCCCGGCGCGCTGAATCACCACCCGGTCGCCGACCCGCAGGCCCAGCCGGGCGATTTCATCGGCATTGTGCAGCGTGGCGTTGCTGACCACCACTCCGCCGACATTCACCGGGATCAGCCGCGCCACCGGGGTCAGCTTGCCGGTGCGGCCGACCTGAATGTCAATCGCCTCCACGCGGGTTTCGGCGCGTTCGGCGGGGAATTTGCGGGCGATGGCCCAGCGCGGCGCCTTGGCGACAAAGCCCAGCCGCGCCTGATAATCCAGCCGGTCCACCTTCACGACCACGCCGTCAATGTCATAGGGCAAATCGGCGCGCAGCGCGGCAATCGCCCGGTAATGCGCCAGCACCGCGTCCAAATTGGCGCAGGCGGCCAGATGCGGCGACACCGGCACGCCCCACCCCGCAATCGCCGCCATCACGCCCGCCTGGGTTGCGGCGGGCAGGGCGCTCACCGCGCCCCAGCCATGGGCCAGAAAGCGCAGCGGCCGGGCCGCAGTCACGCTGGCGTCCTTTTGGCGCAGCGACCCGGCGGCGGCATTGCGGGGATTGGCGAACAGCCGCTCGCCCGCCGCCTGCTGCGCGGCGTTCAGCGCGGCAAAATCCGCCTTGCTCATGTAAATTTCGCCGCGAATTTCAAACAGGTCGGGCACGTCGCCCACCAATTGCTGGGGAATATCGGCGATGGTGGCGACATTGGCGGTCACATCCTCGCCGACGCTGCCGTCGCCGCGCGTCGCCGCCTGGACCAATTTGCCATGTTCATAGCGCAGGCTGCATGACAGGCCGTCGATCTTGTCTTCTGCCGTCAGCGCCAGCGGCGCATCGTCGGCCAGATTCAAAAACCGCCGCACCCGCGCGGCAAATTCGGCCAGATCATCATCGTCAAACCCATTGTCCAGGCTCATCATCCGCTGGGCATGGGCAACCTTGGCCAGCGGCGATGCCGCCACCGCCGCGCCAACCTGGGCATTGGGGCTGTCGGCGCGAACCAGATGCGGAAATGCCGCCTCCAATTCACTGTTCCGCCGCACCAGCGCGTCATATTCGGCATCGCTGATCTCCGGCGCATCCTCGGCATGATAGAGCCGATTGTGCCGAGCAATCGCCCGCGCCAGCCGCATCAGTTCATTGGCGGCATCGGCCTCGGTGCGGGCGGCGACCGCGTCGCTCACACCGCCTCCAACAGCCGCACCGCCTGCGCCCGGGCTTCGTCCGTCACCTCGGCGCCCGACAGCATCCGGGCGATTTCCTCCTGCCGCGCGGCGGGTTCCAGGGCGCTCACGCTGGTGCGGGTCACTGTGCCGGTGCTGGATTTGGCGATCAGATAATGGGCCGCGCCCTTGGCGGCGACCTGCGGCGAGTGGGTGACGGCCAGCAATTGGCGGCGGGTGGCCAGCCGGGCCAGCCGTTCGCCGATGGCCGCCGCCACCGCGCCGCCCACGCCCCGGTCAATTTCGTCAAAGATGATCGTGCCCGCCCCGCCCTCTTCGGCCAGCGCGACCTTGAGCGCCAGAATGAACCGCGACAATTCGCCGCCGCTGGCGATTTTGGTCAACGGGGCAAAGGGCGCACCGGGGTTGGTGGAAATCAGAAACTCCACCCGGTCGGCGCCATCGGGGCCGCAGCGTTCGGGGGCCAGCGGCGCAATCAGGGTCTGGAAGCGGGCGGAATCGAGTTTCAACGGGGCAAGCTCGCCCGCCACCGCCGCGTCCAGCCGCGCCGCCGCTGCTGTCCGCTGCGCCGTCAGTGCCGCCGCCGCCGCGCGGTAAGCTGCCGCGCCCGCCGCCACCTCCGCCTCCAGCGCGGCGAGTGAGGCGGTGCCGCCGTCGATCACCGCCAATTGCCGGGCCATGGTCGCAGCCAGCGCGGGCAGGGCGTCGGGATCGACATTGTGTTTGCGGGCCAGCGCGCGCAGCTCAAACAACCGCGCCTCCGCTGCCTCCAGCCGGTCGGGGTCATGTTCCAGCGCGCGGGCGGCGGCGTTCAACGCCTGCTCCGCCTCATCCGCCTCGGCAATCGCGCGGTCCAGCGCTCCCAGCGCCTCGGCCAGCAGCGGGTGGCCGTCGGCCAGCCGGTCCAGCCGCCGCGCCGCACCGCGCAGCACGGCGGGGCCGCTGTCGCTGCCGTCAAATGCCGCCAGCACCGCCGCCAGATCATCCGCGATCCGTGCCCCTTGCTGCATCGCCGCGCGCTCGGCGGCCAATGCCTCGGCCTCGCCCACCGCCGGGGCCAGCGCGGTCAGCTCCGCCAAGCAATGCGCCAGCCACTCCTGATCCTGCGCGGCGCGGTCCAGCGTGGCCCGGGCAGCGTCCAGCGCGGCCTCGGCGGTGCGCCAGCGGCGGTGGGCGGCGGCGACACCATCGCAATTGGCTCCGGCAAAAGTGTCGAGCAGGGCGCGGTGGCCCGCCGGGGCGAGCAGGCCGCGATCATCATGCTGGCCGTGGATTTCCACCAGATGCCCGCCGATTTCGCGCAGCAAGGCGGCGGAACAGGGCTGGTCGTTCACAAAGGCCCGGCTGCCGCCATCGGCGCGCAGGCTGCGGCGGATCAGCAATGGCTCGCCCGGCTCCATCGCGAAATCATTTGCGGCCAGCAGCGCCGCCAGCGGCCCGCCGGGCGGCGGCGGCGCGAAACTGGCGGTCACTTGCGCGCGGTCGCATCCGGCGCGTACCAGCGCGCTGTCTGCCCGCGCGCCCAGCGCCAGCCCCAGCGCGTCGAGCAGGATCGACTTGCCCGCCCCGGTCTCGCCGGTCAGCACCCCCAGCCCGGGGCCGAAGTCGAGCTCCAGCGCCTCGATCAGCACGATATTGGCAATGGCGAGCGAGATCAGCACCGCGCAACGCTAGCCGAGAACATAGCCAGAATCTATC
>DAIUBZ010000197.1:0-4113 GCA_036846445.1 Sphingopyxis sp.
CATGCTTCAGGGATATGGCCGGACTGGCAAGGTGCGGGTGATGGCGGAACCGACCGCGCGGCTGGCGATGTCGAACCTGCTGGACGATGCTGTCGTCCGCACCGGAACTTTTGTGGACGGTCAGGGGCATGGCGCGGGCGGACGGGTCTCGCTGGCGGGCGCACTGGGCGGGGCCGGGGTGTTTGGCTGGGGCGGGGCGGCGGGCACGGTCGCCTTTGTCGATCCGGTGCGCGGACGGCGCGGTGCTGGCTATGCCCAATATATGCCGCCGGAAACGCGGGATTTCCAAAGCAAATTGCCGATGGCGATCCTGGCCGATCTGGAGGCGATGGCCGTCCACCGCTCGGCCCCGGCGCGCTGATCGCGCCCCATGCTGGGATTTGCCGCGCCGCCGCCGCTCGACCGGGCCGACCGGCTGCGCCATGATGCCGCCGGGCTGGTGGCGGCCAAGCTTGATCCCCGCGCCCGGCTGCTGGAGATGGCGGGGGTTGATTTTGTCCCGGGGCCAGCGGGCGGCCTGTCGTGGGTCAGCGCGGGGCTGGCCGATCCTGATGCGCTGATCTTGCTGGGGCTGGACGGCGCTGGGGTGGCCCATTTTGTTGCCGCCCCGGCGGCGGGCGCAGGGGTGGATGCGCGGTCGCGCACGGTGATGCGCCTGCTGGCGCACTTGTCCCCAGCTGAGGCGGCGGTCTACGCCGCCGCGCGCAGTCTGGTGGACTGGCACGCCCGCCACGGCTGTTGCGCGGTGTGCGGAGCGCCAACCCGGCTGCACCGGGCCGGGTGGGGGCGGCAGTGCGGCGCTTGCGGGGCCGAGCATTTCCCGCGCACCGACCCGGTGGTCATCATGCTGGCGGAATATCGGGGCCGGGCGCTGGTGGCGCGCCAGCCGCAATTTCCGCCCATGATGTTTTCGGCGCTGGCGGGCTTTGTCGAACCCGGCGAATCCGCCGAAGGCGCCGTGGCGCGCGAGCTTCATGAAGAGGCGGGACTGGTGGTCAGCGATGTGCGCTATGTCGCCAGCCAGCCATGGCCGTTTCCGTCATCGCTGATGATGGGCTTTACTGCCGTCGCCGCCAGCGATGCCATCGTGCTGGACACCACCGAGCTTCAGGCGGCAATGTGGGTCAGCCGCGACGAGGTGCGCTCCGCGCTGGCGGGCGACGCGCAAGCCCCCTTTGCCGCGCCGCCGCGCCTTGCGATTGCCCGCCATTTGCTGGCGGTGTGGGCACAGGGCTGAGCGCGCTGGATCGGGCGCGGCGATTCAGCGCCGTTCGTGGCCGATCAGGCCGGGGCTGAGTTGATTGCCGGTGATCGCCAATTGCTCGCCGCTCCAATTGGCCACAAACACGGTTTTGCGGTTCATGCCCGCTGGCAGGCTGGCGCGGTTGCCGGTGATGGACAGCCCGCCGCTGCGGTGGGTGCGCGCTTCCGGCGCGACGGTAATCAGCGCGCTGTGGTTTTCCTTGTTGCGGCCCTGAACCATCAAATTGTTGGCGATGGTGCCGCTGGCCCCGGCGGCCAGATCAATCAGATAATTGGTGCCGGTGCCCTGGCTGTCGTCAAAGCTGTTGCCGCTGATATCGACATTGCCAACCCGGGTTTTCAGATAATGGCCGCCCGCACCGCGTTCAAAGCGGGTACGGGTGACGATCAGCCGCCCATAATTGCCGGTATAAACGCTGTGGGCGCAGGACAGGCCCCGGTCGCACCGGCCCAACCGGGAAAAGGTCGAACGGTCGATGGTCAGCGTGCCCGCCGGATCGTCGGCGGTCAAAATCCCCTGTTCGCTGTTGCGAAACAGGCTGTTGCTGATGGTCAGATCGCTGCGTTCCAGCCGGATGCCCGCGCCATTGGCATCGGGCACGCCGATATTTTGAAACACCAGCCCCTCAACCCGCGCGCCCGCGCCGCGCAGCACCAGCGCCGCCTTGCCCTCGCACGCCATGCCGTCGAGAATCGCGGTGCCGGGCTGGACGGCGACAAAGGCGATCTGGCCCGCGCTCTGGACGGCGCAATCGCGGTGAACGCCCGGCGCAATGCGGATGGTGCCGCGCCCCTCGCCAATCGCGGTGACGGCATCCTGCAGGCGGAAAAACCCTTGGCCGCTCTCCGCGATCACGAACGGCGCACCGCTGTTTTGCGCGGCGGTGGGCAAGCAGGTGGCCAGTGCGATGGCGGCGGCGACAACGGCGAGCGGGCGGATGGGCAGAGTGTTTTTCATGGGGGGCAATTTACCCGTCCGCGCCCCCGCTGTCGCTCGCTTTTCCGGCGATGTTGGCGGCCGTCCCGCATCGGCACAGCGCACGGCGAAATTGCCAATCGGCGCAATTGCCGCGCGCCTGTCGCCCCAGAAAACCGCTATCGGCGCTGCCGCCAATCCGCTAGTTGCGGATCATGCCGATATCGGAACTGTTTCTGCTGGCCCTGCTGGTCATTTTTGCCCTGCCGTGGCTGGTGTGGCGGCTTGGCCGCACCGATGGCTGGGCACCGCTGGTGGTGGTCCAAATTGTCGCGGGCGTGCTGCTTGGCCCCGGCATTTTCGGCGCAGTGGCGCCCGAACTCCACGGGCAATTGTTCCAGCGCGATGTGTTGATGATGCTCAGCGGCATTGCGATGTGGGCGGTGATGATCTTTGTGTGGTCCGCCGGGGTGGAACTGGACATGGCCAGTGTCTGGGCCGACCGGCGCGATACGGGCGTGGCGGCGGGGCTGGCGCTGGGGGTGCCGCTGGCAGCGGGGGTGGCGGCGGCGGCGCTGTTGCTTGGCTGGCCCGGGTGGCAAGGCGCAGCAGCCCAGCGGTGGCAGGCGATGCTGGGCATCGGCATGGCCTGCGCCGTGACCGCACTGCCGATCCTGGTGCTGTTCATGGAACGGCTGGCGATTTTGCGCACTGCGTTGGGCCAGCGGATTTTGCGCTATGCCAGTCTGGACGATATTGCGATTTGGGCGGTGCTGGCGCTGGTGCTGATGGACGCGGACCGGATGGGGCGGCAGGCGGCGTTTGTGATGATTTATGCAGCGGCGGCGTGGGGGCTGCGCGCGGTGATGCTGCGGCTGGCGGTGCGTGATCGCTGGGCGGCGGCGCTGATCTGGTTGATTGTGGCGGCGGTGGCGGCGGATTGGGCCGGGCTGCATTATATGGTCGGCGCGTTTCTGGCCGGGGTGGTGATTGATGCGCGCTGGCTGGGCCGGGCGGCGGTGGACCGGCTGCGCGCTGGCGTGCTGTTGTGGGCCATGCCGGTGTTTTTCCTGTCCACTGGCCTGCGCACCGAATGGACGATGGGCGGCGGCGCGGTGATCGGCGCAGCGGCGCTGTTGCTGGCGGCGGCGGTGGGCGGCAAATTGCTGGGGGTGGCGCTCGCTGGGCGGATATTGGGCTGGCCAGCGGGCCAGGCGCGGCTGATCGGCTGGCTGCTGCAAACCAAGGCGCTGATCATGATCATCTTTGCGAACATATTGCTGGACAAGGATATTATCACCAATGCCGCGTTCACGGCCCTGTTGCTGATGGCGGTGGCCAGCACGATGCTGACCATCCCGATGGTCCGGCGGCAGTTGGTGGCCCCCAGTCCGACTGGTTGACACAAAATTGTCCTGAAACCGTCATTCTCTGGCCATCAAACTGCCACCACATGGCAATGACCCGCGCCTATCTCGCCCTCAACATGGCTTTGATGCGGGGGGCAAGACAATGACGATGACGCAAAATGGCGCCGCGATTCGCTGGCTCGGCACCTCGGCGCTGGGTGCGGTTGCGGCGGCGATGTTGGTCCAACCGGCTGGCGCGACCACGGCGGCCCAAGCGGCGCCGGATGCAGCAACCGAGGCCGACGCCCCGGCGATCATCGTGACCGGATCGAACATCCGCCGCGCCAATGCCGAAACCACGGTGCCGATCACCGTGCTGGACGAACGGGCGATTGATCTGCGCGGCGGCCTGCTGCCCGCCGACCTGCTCACCACCTTGCCGTCGGTGTCGAATCTGCCGGAAAACGAGACCCGGCTGGGATCATCCGGCGCGCGCGGCGACAATGCCAATTTGAATTTGCGCAACATGGGCGCGACCGCCACGCTGATCCTGCTGAACGGGCGGCGGCTGGCGATCAACCCCTT
>DAIUBZ010000198.1:0-4009 GCA_036846445.1 Sphingopyxis sp.
TGGGCCAACCCGCTTTGGGCCAATGCACTGGCCCGCATAATCGGACCAATTCACTCCACTTATTTAGGCAGCCGGACGCACTTTGGCAAGTCCCATGTCATGCTGCGCCAATCATGTGTCGGAAATCAGCGGGCTGACTCGCCCGGACAGGCGCTTGCGGCCAGCGGCTGTGGCCTGGGTCAGCGTCGATGTCCGGCTCAGCTGCGAGGGGGTCTTGCCGGCAAACTGCTTCAGTTCGCGGATCAGATGGGATTGGTCGTAAAATCCCTCGCTCAGCCCGCTGCTGCCCAAATCTTCCCCGCGCACCAGCGCGGATGCGGCCCGAAGCGCCCGATATTTGCGGGCGAGCATCTTTGGCGACAGGCCGTAAAACCGCTTGGTCATCCGCTCGACCGAGCGGGCCGACATGCCAGTGGCGGCGATCAGCTCATCCAGTACCGGCGACGCGCTGCTGACCAACCAATCGTCGACCAGCCGGATGAACCAGATTGGCGCGGCTTGCCCCACCAAAATTTCGCTCGCCAAATTGGCCATGATCGCCACCCGCGCGGCGTCGTCGGGCGCGGCGATCAGGTCCCCGGCCAATGCCGCGACCCAGTCGCCAAGCAGCATCGCCGCATCCAGCCCGCAATCGGTAAAGCCTGGCCCATCGGCTCCCATCAGCCCGGCCCAGCCCGACGGCATCAGGCCAAAGCCCGCCACCCACACCGGACCGCGCGCGATCAGGCGGGTCGGTCCCGATGTGGGGCCCAGGATGACGGCCGTCGGCGAGGCGATACTTTGCCCACCGGCAAAATAATAGCTGCCCGCCCCGCTGAGCAAGAAGCGAAACTGTGGACGGTCGGCCCGCTCCATTTCATCGAGCAGCATTTGGTCGAAACGCGCAACATAAAAAACAGAGACCAGATCGGCCAACGCCGGATCAGGTGGGTAATATTGTAACATAGTCTCCGGACTATTTGCCATCACGACCTGATTTTTATTGCCCGCTTTAGTGTGCGTCCCGCAATCTGATTAGCATCTGAACCCGCCAGACCCAAGCACATCGCTAAAGGCTGATATGGTCAGATCGGGAACGGTCAACCGTCTTGCTTCAAAAAAAACGCCTGACCCAGCCAAAGCCCGGTCAGGCGCTTGAGTTAGGAAGGTTTCGGCGCTGTAAACAGACGCGATTCCCCCCGGGTCGCAAGGTGCAGTTGCCACGGCGCGGCGCGACTGAATTGGATGAATGCGACAGAAAGCGCGCCAGATCGTGTTACAATATTGCCCAACTTCCCAGCCAATCCGCTTGATGGGCCGCTTGCCATTGCGGTGCGGACCGCCCATTCCGCTCCGCAATGAGCATGATCGCCGCTTTCGCTGATTCGCTGTTCCGGCTGGGACGCCCGATCATTCATGCCAGCGATGCCGAGGCAGCCCACAGCCTGACGCTGACCGCGTTGGCGGCGGTGCCGCGGGCAAGCTGTGCCCTCACCTCACCGGCGCTCCGCGTCCGCTTGGCGGGGGTGGATTTTCCCAATCCGGTGGGGCTGGCGGCGGGGTTCGACAAGGATGGCATGGTGCCCCACATCATGCCGCATTTCGGCTTTGGTTATTGCGAGATTGGCACGCTGACCCCATTGCCGCAGGCTGGAAATGACCGGCCGCGGCTGTTCCGGCTGGTGGCCGATCAGGCGGTGATCAACCGGCTGGGGTTCAACAACGGCGGGCAGGCGGCGGCGGCGCGGCGGCTGGCCGCCCGCCGGGCCGGGCCGACCCCGCTGGGCATCAACATCGGTGCCAACAAGGACGCGGTGGCTGCCGGGACCAGCATCGCGGATTATTGCGCCGGGGTGAGGGTAATGGGGCCGTTGGCCGATTATCTGACCATCAACATCTCATCGCCCAACACGCCGGGGCTGCGCGCCCTTCAGGATGCCGGTGCGCTCGGCGAACTGCTGGCCGCGGTCGGCGGCGCGCGGGGCGAGCTGGCGCGGCCAGTGCCATTGTTTTTGAAGGTCGCCCCCGATCTCGCCCCCGCTGATATCGACGCCGTGGTCCGCGCCGCGCTGGCGCATGGGATTGACGCGCTGATTGTGGCCAACACCACGGTCACCCGCCCGCCGCTCACCAGCGCGGATGCGGGCGAGGCGGGGGGGCTGTCCGGCGCGCCGCTGCGCGATCTGGCCTTTGCGCGGCTGGTTGACTTTCGCGCCGCAACCGGCGGTTCATTGCCGCTGATCGCGGTGGGCGGGATTGGCAGTGCGGCGGACGCATGGGCGCGGGTTCGCGCCGGGGCGTCGCTGGTTCAGATTTATTCAGCGCTGGTGTTTGCCGGGCCGGGGGTGGCGGGGCGCATCGCGGCGGGGTTGGCAGAGCTGGCGGCGCGCGATGGGTTTGTGCGGATCGCCGATGCCATCGGGGTGGATGCGGCTGCGGCGACATAGCCGGGCGGCTTGGGCTTGCGCTCGGACTGACGCCGCGCCAATATGGCCGGATGAAATTTTTCCCTTTGCGCCGGGCCGTGGCCCGCTTGGTCCCCCTGCTTGTGGTTCTGTCGCTGCTCGGCGCGCCCGCGCCTGCCCTTGCTCAGGGGGCAGTCAGCACCGCCGATCCCCGGGCCACCGCCGCTGGCAAGGAGATTTTGGCCAAGGGCGGCAGCGCCGCCGACGCCGCCATTGCGGTGATGCTGGCGCTGACCATCGTCGAACCGCAATCCAGCGGCATCGGCGGCGGCGGTTTCCTGTTGTATCAGGATGCCGCAGGCGGGGCGCTGGCCACGATTGACGGCCGCGAAACCGCCCCGGCGGCGGCGCGGGCGGACCGGTTCATGGGGGCGGATGGCAAGCCAATGGGCTACGCCCAGTCCGTGCCCGGCGGTCTGTCGGTCGGGGTGCCGGGCAATATCCGGCTGGCGGAGGCCGCTCACCGCAAATGGGGAAAATTGCCGTGGGCGGATGTGTTCAAGCCCGCGATCAGATTGGCGGAAGATGGCTTTGCCGTCACCCCGGTGTTGCACAATTGGCTGGGGCGGTTCGAGGAATTGTGGCGCGATTTTCCCGAAACCCGCGCGCTATATTATGTGGATGGCAAGCCCGCCGCCGTTGGCACGGTCATCCGCAATCCGGCGTTGGCCAGCCTGCTGCGCGATGTGGCGGCGCGCGGTGCTGATGCATTTTATCATGGACAAAATGCCCGCACGATCAGCGCGGTGTTGGCCGCCAGCCCGCGCAATCCGGCGGTGATGACGGCTGCGGATCTTGCGAATTACCGCGCGCGGGAACGGGACCCGGTGTGTGCGCCCTATCGCCAATATCGGGTGTGCGGCATGGGGCCGCCGTCGTCGGGCGCGACGACCGTGCTGGGCATTTTGGGGATGCTGGAACGCTACGACCTGGCCGCAATGGGCCAGGACAGCGCGATGAGCTGGCATTTGCTGGCCGAGGCGATGCGCTTTGCCTATGCCGACCGCGAGCACTATCTGGCTGACCCCGACTTTGCCGATGTGCCGACCGCTGGGCTGACCGACCGGCAATATCTGGCCGGGCGGCGGATGCTGATCTCGCCATTCCGTGCTGCCGGCACCTATCCGCACGGCACGCCGCCGGGCGCCCCAGCGCGCGCGCGCCCCGCGCCGCGCGCCGAAAATGGCACGACCCATTTCTCAATCGCCGACCGCGACGGCAATGTCGCGGCTTACACCAGCACGATCGAGAGCGTGTTTGGCAGCCATTTGGTCGCAAACGGCTATTTTCTGAACAATGAGCTGACCGATTTTGATCTGTCGCCCACGCGCGGCGGGCTGGAAACCGCCAACCGGGTTCAGCCGGGAAAGCGGCCATTGTCGTCCATGTCGCCCACCATCGTTTACGGCCCGGACGGCAAGGTGGTGCTGGCCGTCGGGTCAGCGGGGGGCAAGCGCATCATCATGCACGTCACCAAAACGCTGATCGGCGTGATGGATTGGGGGCTGAACGCCGAGGCCGCAATTGCGCTGCCCAATATCTATTTTGACGGGCGCGGCGTGCTG
>DAIUBZ010000199.1:0-3982 GCA_036846445.1 Sphingopyxis sp.
TCGGTGCCCCCCGCGGCGGCGGAATGCCCGCCCAGGTCGTCGGCGAAGGGCGCGGCATTGTGAAATTCTTCAACGCTGGCAAGGGCTTTGGCTTTGTCTCCCGCGAAGACGGCGGCGAAGATGTGTTTGTCCACATCAGCGCAGTGGAACAGGCCGGGCTTCAGGGGCTGGCGTCGGGCCAGCCGCTGGCCTTTACCCTGGTCGAGCGGAACGGCAAAGTGTCGGCATCTGATCTCAAGATCGAGGGCGAATTGCTGCCGGTCGACAGCGGCCCGCCGCGCGGCGATCGCCCGGATCGCGGCGGCGATGATGCCCCGCGCGGCGCGCGCGGCCGCCGCCAACTGACCGGTGAGCGCACCGCTGGCGCCGTGAAGTTTTTTAACGAAACCAAGGGCTTTGGCTTCATCTCGCGTGACGATGGCCAGGCCGATGCCTTTGTCCACATCAGCGCGGTGCAGCGCGCCGGGATGCAGGGTCTGGTCGAGGGCCAGCGGGTGGCGTTCGACATTGAGGTGGATGATCGCGGCAAATATGCGGCGGTGAATCTGGCGGCGGAAAATTAAGCGGGCATTGGTGGTCGGCAGCCCGGGCTGCCGACCGCCACTTGCCGTTTCGGCCGCGCTCTGGCCGAACCGCTGCGCCGCTTTGGCGTCGGTCGGGCGCAAACAATCGCAACTTTCATCGCCATAGCGGTTGCGCTGATGCCGCGAAGCTGTCAGCCTTGAGTGGTCATGGCTGACTTCCCCAACATTGCCGTCCGCTCTCCTGCCGCCCCGGTGCCGCGCGCGATATTGGGGCCAACCAACACCGGCAAGACCCATTTGGCGGTAGAGCGGTTGTGCGGCCACAGCAGCGGCATGATCGGTTTCCCGCTGCGCCTGTTGGCCCGCGAAATCTATGACCGGGTGGTTGCGATCAAGGGCGCAGCGCAAACTGCGCTGGTCACCGGCGAGGAGCGAATCATCCCGCCCCACGCCCGCTATTGGCTGAGCACGATCGAGGCGATGCCGGTGGACCGCGATGTCGCCTTTGTCGGGGTGGACGAGGTGCAGTTGGGCGCCGACCCCGAACGCGGCCATATGTTCACCGACCGGATTTTGCGCGCACGGGGGCGGGAGGAAACGCTGCTGCTGGGGTCGGCGATTGCCGCGCCGGTGGTCCGGGCGCTGGTGCCGGGGGTGGACACCGTCACCCGCCCGCGCTTTTCCACTCTGTCGTTCGCGGGCAGCAGCAAATTGTCACGCCTGCCAAAACGGTCGGCCATCGTCGCCTTTTCCGCCGAGGACGTTTATGTCATCGCCGAGACATTGCGGCGGTTTTCCGGCGGCGCGGCGGTGGTGATGGGCGCACTCAGCCCGCGCACCCGCAATGCCCAGGTCGCGATGTTCGAAAGCGGCGAGGTGGATTATCTGGTCGCCACCGACGCCATCGGCATGGGGCTGAACCTGAATGTCGATCATGTCGCCTTTGCCGGGCTGGGCAAATTTGACGGGCGGCGGCACCGTCGGCTGACGCTGCCGGAAATGGGCCAGATTGCCGGACGCGCCGGGCGGCACCAGCGCGATGGGACGTTTGGCACCATTGGCGCGCCGATGGGCGGCTTCACCCCGGAAGAGGTGGAGGCGATTGAGGCGCATGCCTTTCCGCCGCTGACCCACATGTTCTGGCGCAACCCCCACCCGGACATGACCGATCTGGCCAGCCTGATCGCCAGTCTGGACCAGCCGCCAGCAACGCCGGAATTGCGCCCGGCACCGCAAGCGATTGATATTGCCGTGCTGAAACATCTGGGCGGCGATCCGGCCGTGATGGCGCGGGCGGACGACCCGGGCGCGGTCCGGGCGCTGTGGGATTGTTGCGGCCTGCCCGATTTTGAAAAATTGGGTGCGGAACATCACAGCCGGACCGTCATGAAATTGTGGGGCTGGCGCACGACCGGTTCGGGCCAGGTGGATGGCGACTGGTTTGCCGCCCGGCTGGCCCGCCATGGTGCAACTGACGGTGACATTGGCGCGCTGGCCGGGCGTCTAGCGGCGGTGCGGACCCTGTGCTTCATTGCCCAGCGTGACGATTGGATTGGCGACGCGGCCGGCTGGGCGGCGCAGGCGGCGGTCGTTGAGGAAAAATTGTCCGATGCGCTGCACCAGGCGCTCACCCAACGCTTTGTCGACCGGCGGCTGGGGCTGTTGCTGACCGGCGCGGGGCGGCGCGCGGGGGATTTGCCGGTTCAGGTGGCGGCCGATGGCCGGGTGGGGGTGGATGGCGAGACGATCGGGACGCTGGACGGATTTCAGTTTCGGGTCGATCCGGCAGCCCGGGCCGGGGATCACCGGCTGTTGCTGGCGGCGGCGGGACGGCATTTGCGCGGCGAGCTGGCAGCGCGGGCACAGGCGCTGATCGCCGCCGATGATGGCGAACTGGCGCTGGCCGACACCCCGGGCGCGCCACCGATGCTGGTGTGGCGCGGCACGCCGGTGGCGCGGCTGGTGCGCGGCGGCCATATCGCCGCCCCGGCGCTGGTGCTGGAGGCGGTGCTGCGCCAATTTGATGCCGCCATCACCGGGGCGATTGCCGCCCGGCTGGCCGCCTATATCGCCGGGAGGGTGGCGCGCCACGCCGCGCCGCTGGCCGCGATGGCTGCCGCCGCCAGCGATTTGTTCACCCCGCCGGAGATGCGGGCGATTTTGGCGCGGCTATGCGACGGCACTGGCCATGCCGCCCGGGCCGCGCTGGCCGAACCGTTGGCGGCGCTGACCCCGGAATTGCGGCGGCGGCTGCGGCCATTTGGCCTGACCATCGGCTCGCTGGATATCTTCAACCCGGCGCTGCTGAAACCCGGCGCGGTGCGGTGGCGGGCGGCGCTGGCGGCGGCGTGGCAGGGTGGGGTTTTGCCGCAATTGCCGCCGGTGGGGGCGGTGCACCTGACCACGGGCGACCCCGCCGGGCTGGCCATGGCCGGATTTCGTCAAATCGGCACCGTCTGGCTGCGGATTGATATGGCTGAACGTATTGCGCGGGGGGCACACGCTGTCCGCTTGGCGGCAGCGTCAGATGAAAACGCTGTCCGCTTGGCGGCAGCGTCAACAGAAAGCGCTGTCCGCTTGGCGGCGGCCGGGAACGAAGCTGCGGCGCCCGCCATCGCTGCGACGCCGCCGCCGGCCCGGCGGCTTGGTTTCCCGCTCGACCCTGCGCTGGCAACTTCATTGGGGCTGGACGCGGCTGGGTGGGCGGCGTTGCTGCGGGAATTGGGGTTTCGACCCATTCCCCCACCCGCGGCAGCTTCAGCCGACACGGTTGCTGCCCCCCGCTGGCTATGGGCGGGGATGAAGGCGCGGGCAAAGCCCCACCCCGCCGCTGTCCGGCCTGCGCGCGCGCCGGCCACAGCGGCCCGCGCTGCGCCCGGTCCAGCGTCACCCCGCCCGGCCAAAACCACCACAAAAGCACCAACCAAGCCGCCGCCCGCGCACAGCCCCTTTGCTGGCCTGGCGCAACTGTTGGCCGCCGGAAAGGCGCGCGATTGACCTTAGATAGCGCGGCTGCGGCACGGGTGGACCGGCTGTTGTGGTGCCTGCGCTTTGCGCCATCGCGCAGCGCGGCGCGGCAATGGGTGGAGGCCGGGCATATCCGGCTGAACGGCCGCCGGGTCAGCAAGCCCAGCCAGATGGTGCGCGTCGGCGACGTGCTGACCCTGCCACTGGCCAGTGAGACCCGGGTGATTGCGGTGATGGCGATTCCGGATCGCCGGGTGGGCGCCAGCGTGGCGGCGACCTGTTACCGCGACCACGACCGTCAACCGGGGGAAAACGCGCCGCCGGGCCCCGGGAGGCATTGACGCACCGGGCGGCAGCGCCATATGGGGCGTGGCCGTGCCGACCGCCAGGCCAGTCACGGATGCAGCAATTGCGGTTGGCCACCGCGAACTCAACCGCCCAACGGGGGCAGGAGCAACCAGCAATGACCTATGTGGTGACCGACGCCTGCA
>DAIUBZ010000200.1:0-3980 GCA_036846445.1 Sphingopyxis sp.
TGGAAGGGCAATGTGCTGGCCGAGGCGAACAGCGGCGAGACCTTTACCGCCTTTGGCGATATTGACCTTGGCGCGCTGCGCGCCGCCCGGCGCAAACCCGGCATGACCAATTTCCTGTCGCGCCAGCGCACCGCGCTGTTCGCCGCCGCTTTTGCCGGGGAAACCCATCACCGCGCCGATGGTTTGATCGATGTCAATGACGTGGTCATTCCCGACCGCGATTATTTCCGCCGCACCAGCGAAACGGTGATCGAGCGGCTGGCCAAGGATGGACTGATATGACGCAAGAGCCGCCCCCGCCCTATACCGCCGTGGCCCGTCACGGCATGTTCCCCGACGTCAGCCATGACGAGGCGGCGCGGTTCAATTTTCTGGCCGCGTTCAACCGCTATTTGTCCGGCACCATCGGCGCGGGCAACAAATTGGCCTATGACCGCCGGGTGCTGCCCGCGTTCATCGCCGACCATGGCCGCCCGCCTGAGCACCGGCGCGAGGTGCGCGCGGCGATGAACCGCGATCCCTGGCACCAATATTGGTCGGCGCTGAAACGCAATTCGATGGAGATGCGGCAACAGGCCGGGCGTTCGCTGGTGCTGCGGCAATTGGACGCGCTGGACGCGCGGGCGGCGGCGCTGAACGCTGGCGCGGCCAGCCTGACGCTCGACCCGGCGGTGGCGGTGCCGCGCTATCAGGCGGCGGTGGACATCCACTGCATGCCCGGCAGCTATCATGGCGAGGAACGGCCCGGTGATGTGTCCGCCGGGGCCAATTATGATTGCGGGATTTTTGCGACCACCGGCGGGGCGCTGGGCGCGCTGAACGATGGCGGTGGCCAGGCGCTGGCGGCGTGGGCACGGCGCGAACGCCCGGATTGGCAGCCGCGCCGGATTTTGGACATTGGCTGCACCATCGGCCACAATGCGGTGCCGCTGGCCATGGCCTTTCCGGATGCCGAGGTGATTGCGATCGACACCGCCGCGCCGGTGCTGCGCTATGGCCATGCCCGCGCGCGGGCGCTGGGGGCGGCGAATATCCGCTTTGTCCAGATGAATGCCGAGGATTTGTCGGCCTTTGCCGATGGCCAGTTCGACTGGGTGCAGACCACCATGTTCCTGCACGAAACATCGATGAAGGCGCTGCCCGCGATTTTGGCACAGGCCGCACGGGTGCTGGCCCCCGGCGGGCTGTTGTTCCACATTGAACAGCCCGAATATGGCCCGGACATGCCCTTGTTCGAACAGCATATGCGTGACTGGGACGCCTATAACAACAATGAGCCATTTTGGTCGGCGATGCACGCGCTGGACATGAAGGCGGAGATGGCGCGGGCGGGCTTCCCCATGGACCGGCAATTCACCATCGGGGTCAAGGCGGTGGTGGACGAGACGATTTTTCCGCCATCCCCGGCTGGTGCTGCCGAAGATTATGGCCGCGCCGCCCTGTGGCACGCCTATGGCGGGTGGAAGCCGCTGGCCGATGCACTGGCGGCGGAGGCGGCGGAATGAGCGCGCCCGTGGATCATATCGCCCGCGCCGGGGCCAAGGCCAAGGGCCGCCGCCCCGCCTATCTGGCGACCCCGCATGAGGAACGCTTGCTGTCGATGCTGATGGCGGTGATCGGCGAGGTGGCGGTGCTGCGCGAGCGGCTGGACACGGTCGAGCGGTTGCTGGAGGCGGGCGGCACGCTGACCCGCGCCGACATCGAGGCCTATGCCCCGGACCGCGCCGCCGGGCGCGAGCGCGGGTTGATGACCGCCGAATATGTCGCGCGGGTGATGCGCGGCGTGCAACAGGACATGGAAGCGCTGGCCGAACTGGAGCCGCCGATTGACGATCTGATCGCCGAAATGGCGCGGCCAGCGGCAGATTGAGGCCCCGCCGCCACTGCCGTTGCATCGCCGCGATTATCGGCTACATTCCCATAAACCCCGCTACAGGAGCTTGGACTGATGCAAACCACTCGCACCGCCATTTTGGCCGCCGCCGCCGCACTGACCGTGGTTCCTGTCGCTGCCGCCACGCCCGCCGGGACCAAAGCGGCAACCGAGGCCCGGCAGGCCGCGTTCAAATCCTTTGGCCGGTCGATGAAGACGATCAGCGACGAGGTCCGCAAACCCAGCCCCGACATGGCGCTGATCGCCGCCGAGGCGGCGAAGCTGGAAAAGGCCGGGCCGCGCATTCCCCGCTGGTTCCCGCGCGGCTCCGGCCCCGAATCCGGGCTGAAGACCGAGGCATTGCCGGCAATTTGGGCCAAGCCCGCCGAGTTTCGCGGCGCGGCGGGCAAATTCACCGCCGCCGCCAAGGGCCTGCGCGCCGCCGCCGCCGCCAAGGACGCCGCCCGGGTGCGCGCCGCGCTGGGCGCCACCGGCGGCACGTGCAAGGCGTGCCATGAGGCGTTCCGGCTGGACAAATAGCCAGCGATGACCCCCGCCCCCGCCAGCGCCCCGAACCGCGCGACCATCCGGCTGTGGGATTGGCCGGTGCGCCTGTGCCATTGGGGCTTTGTTGCCCTGTTGCCCGCCCTGTGGTGGACGGCGGAAAATGACCAGATTGAGCGCCATGTCTGGCTGGGCATCGCCATGACCGGGCTGGTGGTGCTGCGCCTGATCTGGGGCGTGATCGGCAGCGCCCCGGCGCGCTTTGCCAATTTTGTGCGCGGCCCGGCGGCGATCCGCGCCTATCTGGCCGGGCGCACCGGCCCGGTGCTGGGCCACAATCCGCTGGGCGCGCTCAGTGTGGTGGCCCTGTTGGCGGCGCTGAGCGCCCAAGTGGCGATGGGACTGGTCGCGCAGGACGAATATGGGCTGGTCGCCGGGCCGCTCAATCCCTTGCTCGATTTTGATACCGCCGAGTGGGTGACGGGCCTGCACCATGATGCGTTCAATATCATTCTGGCGCTGGTCGGCCTGCACCTTGCCGCCATCGCCTTTTACCAATTTGTCCGCCGCGACAATCTGGTGGGACCGATGGTGACCGGGCGCAAACGGGGCGCGGTGGCCCAGCCGCGCGGCGCGAGCATCGCGGCGACCGCCACCGCGGTGGCAATCAGCGGCGGGGTGACGGCGTGGCTGGCGCTGGGGGCACCACCGCTGTAATTTGCCGGGTCAGTGAACGAAGCGCGCGACAATCTCGCGGTAACTGCGGCTGACCTTCACCTGCGCGCCCGATGTCAGCACCAGAAAACACTCGCCATTGCTGTGGGGTTTCACCTGCCGCACCTGCGACAGGTTGACGATGGTCGAACGGTGCACCCGCTGAAAATATTTGGGGTCCAGCCGCTTTTCCAGATCCTTCATCGTCTCACGCAGGATCAGGCTGGTCTCGGCGGTGTAGATGCACATATAATCGCCCGCCGCATCAATCCGTTCGATATTGTCGATCTCGACCCGGAAAATCTGGCCGCGATCCTTGATATTCAGCACTTTTTCATAGCGGCTGGCGACCGCTGGTTCGCTGTCCTCGGCGGCCAGATTGTCGGCGATTTCGGGCGCAACCTCGGCCAGCATTTCCTTCAGCCGCTCCGCCTCCGCCACCCCGCGCCGCCCGGCCAGCCGCTGCCGCACCCGGTCCAGCGCGTCGGCCAGCCGGGCTGGCTCCACCGGCTTGACCAGATAATCAATGGCCTCGGCATCAAAGGCGCGGATGGCATGTTCGCTGTGGGCGGTCACGAAAATCACCAGCGGCGGGTCAACGTCCATCAACCCCTGGAGCACCGAAAAGCCGTCAAAGCCGGGCATCTGAATGTCCAGAAACACCAGATCGGGCTTTTGCGTCTTGATCTTGCGGATGGCTTCGCGGCCATTTTGGGCGGTGTCGATAATGTCGACGTCGCTGTGTTCGGCCAGGCGCAATTCCATGCCCTGCACCGCCAGTTTTTCGTCATCCACCAAAATCGTTCTGATCGCCATGCCGCCGCCTATGTTGCCGAATTGCTGCGCGAGAGCGGCAATTCAATTGTCACCACAAAGCCTCCATCCGGCC
>DAIUBZ010000201.1:0-3978 GCA_036846445.1 Sphingopyxis sp.
AGGCGCAAGGTCCGGTGGCCGATGCGGCCCGGGCGTCGGGCCAGCATTTTGTGAATCACCGCTGGCTGGGCGGCATGTTGACCAACTGGAAGACTATTTCGGGCAGCATCAAGCGGCTGAAAGCGCTTGAGGAGCAATTGTCCGGCGACACGTCCGGGCTGACCAAGAAAGAAGTGCTGAACAAAACCCGCGAGCGTGACAAGCTGGAAATGTCGCTGGGCGGCATTCGCGACATGGGCGGCATTCCCGATGTGATGTTCGTGATCGACGCCAACAAGGAAGAATTGGCGATCAAAGAGGCCAATGTGCTGGGCATTCCGGTGGTGGCGATTTTGGACAGCAATGTCTCGCCCGACGGCATCGCCTTTCCGGTGCCCGCCAATGATGATGCCGCCCGGGCCATCCGCCTGTATTGTGACGCCATTGCCCAGGCGGCGACGCGCGGCGGCCAGCAGGCGCGGGCCGATCGCGGCGAGGATTTGGGCGCGATGGTCCAGCCGCCCGCCGAGCCCGTGCTGGCCGAGGCCGTGGCCGCCGAACCGGCGAGCGCCGAGTTGATGGCGGACGCGGTTGCGGACGCGGCGGCGGACGCGGTTGCAGCCGACACCCCGGCTGCTGACGCCTGATTGTCACACATGGCCGCCAGTGGCGGTGCCGGGTTCTGGCACTGCTGCTGGCGGCCATATTCAATGATCGTCCGCGTCGCACGCCCGCTGGCCGTGCCCGGACCAGTGAAGGAGTTTTGATGATGGCCGATATTACCGCCGCGATGGTCAAGGAATTGCGCGACCGCACCCTGGCCGGGATGATGGATTGCAAACGGGCGCTCGCTGAAAATGATGGCGATATGGAAGCGTCGATCGACTGGCTGCGTACCAAGGGGCTGGCGGCTGCGGCGAAAAAATCGGGCCGGGTTGCCGCTGAAGGGCTGGTCGGCGTGGCCACCAGCGGCACGCGCGGCGCGCTGGTGGAAGTGAACAGCGAAACCGATTTCGTTGCCAAAAATGAGCAGTTTCAGGCGTTCGTGCGGGCGGTGAGCGATGTGGCGCTGGCCGAGGCGATTGTCGATGTCGCAGCGCTGGGCGCGGCGGCCTATCCCGATGGCGGGACGGTTGCCGAGCGGTTGACCCACAATGTCGCCACCATTGGCGAGAATCAGTCGCTGCGCCGCGCCGCGATGCTGACCGTCACGTCCGGGCTGGTTGCGGGCTATGTCCACAATGCCGCCGCCCCCGGGCTGGGCCGGATTGGCGTGCTGGTCGCGCTGGAATCAGCCGCCGGGGCGGATGCGCTGGAGGGTCTGGCCAAGCAATTGGCGATGCATGTCGCCGCCGCGGCCCCGCTGGCGCTGTCGGGCGACCAGTTGGATCCTGAGCTGATGGACCGCGAGCGCGCGATTGCCGAGGAAAAGGCCAAGGAATCGGGCAAACCCGCCGACATCGTGAGCAAGATGGTCGACGGGGCCATGGCCAAGTTCCGCAAGGAAAATGCCCTGCTCAGCCAGTTGTTCGTGATGGACAACAAGACGCCGGTCGCCGAAGTGGTGGCAACGGCTGGCAAGGACATTGGCGCGGCGGTCGCGCTTACCGGCTTTGTCCGGTTCCAACTGGGCGATGGCATTGAAAAAGAGGAAAGTGACTTCGCCGCCGAAGTGGCCAAGGTGGCCGGGGTATAATCCGCGCGCGCCTGCTGGCCCGCTGGCTGCTTCCCCGGCGGGAAGGCCGCCAGCGGGCAGGCAGCAACCTTGCATCTGCCGCCGGGTGGGTTAGGAAATGGTCCAGCAGCCTCGCCCGGCCCCTGCTGCGATGGAAAGACAGTTGAGCATCATGGCCCACAGCCCCGCCAACCCCGGCACCTTAAAGCGCATATTGCTGAAACTGTCGGGCGAGGCGCTGATGGGCGACACCCCGTTCGGCATCGACCCCGACACGGTGGCGCGCATGGCCAGCGAGGTGAAGGCGGCCAAGGACAGCGGGCTGGAAATCTGTCTGGTCATCGGCGGCGGCAATATTTTTCGCGGCATGGCCGGGGCGGCCAAGGGCATGGACCGGGCGCAAGCCGATTATATGGGCATGTTGGCCACGGTCATGAACGCGCTGGCGATGCAAAATGCGCTGGAACAATTGGGGGTGGAAACCCGGGTGCAATCCGCCATCGAAATGGACAAGGTGTGCGAGCCGGTGATCCGCCGCCGCGCCGCCCGCCACCTGGAAAAGGGCCGGGTGGTGATTTTTGCCGCTGGCGTCGGTGCGCCCTATTTCACGACCGACAGCGGCGCGGCACTCAGGGCAGCGGAAATGCGCTGTGACGCCCTGCTCAAGGGCACCAGCGTCGATGGAGTCTATAGCGCCGACCCCAAGACCGACCCCGCCGCGATCCGGTTTGACCGGGTGACATATGACCGGGTGCTGAGCGACAATTTGCGGGTGATGGACGCCAGCGCCGTGGCCCTGTGCCGCGACAATCACATTCCGATCATGGTGTTCAATATCCGCGAGCAGGGCAATCTGGCGCGGGTGCTGGCCGGTGACGGGCTGGCAACGCTGGTCACCAGCACGGCATGACCGCCGCCGGGCGAACACCGGCATGATGGAGAGGGCAGGATGGCGAAATTTGACAAGGCAGAGCTGGAACGGCGCATGGCCGGGGCGGTCAGCGCGCTGAAATCCGATCTGGCCGGGCTGCGCACCGGGCGGGCCAATGCCGCGCTGCTGGACCCGGTCATGGTTCAGGTTTACGGCAGCAGCATGGCGCTGAATCAGGTCGCCAGCGTGTCGGTGCCGGAACCGCGGATGTTGTCGGTTCAGGTGTGGGACAAGGCCAATGTCAGTTCGGTGGACAAGGCGATCAGGTCGGCCGGGCTGGGGCTGAACCCGATTGTCGATGGCCAGATGCTGCGCCTGCCGATCCCGGAAATGACGGCGGAGCGGCGCAAGGAATTGTCGAAACTGGCAGGCCAATATGCCGAACGGGCCCGGGTCGCGATCCGCAATGTCCGCCGCGATGGCATGGACCAGTTGAAGCAGGATGAGGCCAAGAAGGACATCAGCGAGGATGACCGCAAGCGGCTGGAGGCCGAGGTGCAAAAGCTGACCGACGCGATGATCGGCGAATTGGATGCTGCCGCCAGCGCCAAGGAAAAGGAAATCCTGGGTTAGTGCCGCGCCGCCGATCCGCGTGGGTGGTGGTCCGGCCGGGGAGCCGGCGGGCGTGACCGCTGCCCGTCCCGACCTGCCGCGCCCCGACCTGCCGCGTCCCGAGCTGCCCCGGCACGTCGCCATCATCATGGACGGCAATGGCCGCTGGGCCAGGCGCCGCCATTTGCCCCGTATCGCGGGCCACCGCGCCGGGGTCGAGGCGGTGCGCAAAGTGGTGCGCGCGGCGGGTGATCTGGGGCTGGAGGCGCTGACGCTTTACGCTTTTTCCAGCGAGAATTGGAAACGCCCCGCCGACGAAGTCGCCGATCTGATGGGCCTGCTGCGCCATTTTATCGTCCGCGATGTTGATGAAATGGCGGCATCTGGCGTGCGGCTGCACGTGATTGGCGATTGGCGGGCCATGGCCCCGGATGTGGCGGCGATGATCGAGGATGCGCTGGCCCGGACGGCCGCCAACACCGCCCAGCATCTGGTGGTCGCGCTCAACTATGGCGGCCATGACGAAATTGCCCGCGCCGCCCGCGCCGCCGCAGCGGCGGGCGAAGTCACGGCGGCGGCGATTGCCGAGCGGCTGGACACCGCCCATTTGCCGCCGGTTGACCTGATCGTCCGCACGTCGGGCGAGGTGCGGCTGTCGAACTTTTTGCTGTGGCAGGCGGCCTATGCCGAAATGTATTTTTGCGACACGCTGTGGCCGGATTTCGGCGCGGAACAATTGGCGGCCGCGCTGACGGCATATGCGGGCCGTGACCGCCGGTTTGGCGGGCTGTGATGGCGGGCGCGGGCGCAAAATCCGATCTGCCGCTGCGCCTGGCCTCTG
>DAIUBZ010000202.1:0-3959 GCA_036846445.1 Sphingopyxis sp.
GCGTCGGCCTGTTTGAAGTTGAAACAGGTCTTGCCCTGTCGCCGGGCCGACAGGATGGCGGGAACCCGGGCGTCCAGCGCGGCGAGCGTGTAGAGCGGCATGATGTGCACCGAAACATAGGATTTTTTGATCGCCAGCGCGGCAAACCAGGCGGGTTGGCCGGTGCGGGCTTCGGGCCAGGCTGTTTTCAATATCAGGCTGGCCGCGCTGTCGTCGCTGACCAGCATCGCCGGGGCGGCGGCCAGCGCGATCGCCCGCAATTCCGCAAATATCGCGGCAAATCTGCCGTCCATTGCGCCATCCCCCTGCACCGCGCCCCTGCACGGCCCGGACCCACGGCGTCTTGGCCCGCTGTCCGCCGATTGACAAGTCGCCGCGCGGGTGAAAGATTTGGCCGCAGTTTGGGATTGCAGCGGGAGGGGCTGGCGATGGTGGAGGGGCAGCGGGCCGATCATGACGCGGGCGGATTTGGCGCGGCGCGGGTGGCGACGGACCTGACGGCCGCTGATTTGCGCGCGGCGCTGGCGGCGGGGTGGCGCGATTTTCTGGCCCATCCCGTGTTCGGCCTGTTTTTCGCCGCTTTCTATGTCGCGGGCGGGCTGGCGATGGGCCGCACGCTGCTGGCGGCGGAGCAGCAATGGTGGCTGATCCCGTTGATGGCGGGTTTTCCCCTGCTGGCGCCATTTTCTGCCGTCGGCCTTTATGCCGTCAGCCGGGCGCGGGCGGCGGGCGAGCGGCCCCGCTGGGGCGCGGTGCTGGGCGCACTGCGCGGGCGGGATGATGACCAATTGCTGTTGATGGGCGGGGTGATTTTTGTCGCTTTTGGCTTTTGGCTGATTATCGCCCACGGGCTGTTCGCCATATTTCTGGGCGGGGCCGGGCTGGCGTCGGTGATCGCCGGGGTGCTGTCCGGGCTGGCGCTGGCCGATCTGAATGTGGCGGCGATGCTGGTGGTGGGCAGCATCATCGGCGGCCTGTTCGCGGCGATGTTTTTTGTCGCCACGGTCACCAGCCTGCCGATGCTGATCGACCGCGATGTCGATTTCATCAGCGCGATTATCACCAGCCTCAGCGTGGTGCGCGCCAACCGGCGGGTGATGCTGGGCTGGGCGGCGGTGATTGCGGCGGCGCTGGTGCTGGCGATGCTGCCGCTGTTCATCGGCCTGTTCATCGCCCTGCCGGTGCTGGGCCATGCGACTTGGCACCTGTATCGGCGTGCAGTTCCGGGCTGAACCGGCCACCATTGCCCCTTTCCCCGCCGCCATGCTTGCGCTAACATCATGGCACCCCGGGGAGCCTGTGCTGGCTGAGAGGGGCCGGTCACGCGGCCCGACCCGTTGAACCTGAACCCGTTAGCACGGGCGGAGGGAGGGCGCGGCTGAACCCCCGATTGCGCCCTTGTTCCGATATATTTGGAGCATGAACCATGGCCGACATCAACGCCCGCACCGAAACCGCCGCCGACGCCAGCAAACGCCCCGCCGTCACCACCGGGCCCATTCGCGGCAGCCGCAAAATCCATGTCGCCGCTCCGTCGGGCAGCGGCATAAGGGTGGCAATGCGCGAGATCATGCTGGAGCCGACATCGGGTGAGGCCCCGGTGCGGGTGTATGACACCAGCGGGCCGTATACTGACGCCGATGCCGTCATCGACATTGATGCGGGCCTGCCCGAACTGCGCGCCGGGTGGATACGCGGGCGCGGCGATGTCGAGGAGGTGGCGCAGCGCGAGGTGCGGCCAGAGGACAATGGCCAGCTTGGCCCCGACCGCAGCGGCGGGGTGAAGCCATTTCCGAACGTGCGGCAATCCGTCCTGCGCGCCAAGCCGGGCAAGAATGTCAGCCAGATGCATTATGCGCGGGCGGGCATCATCACCCCCGAAATGGAATATGTGGCGACCCGCGAAAATCTGGGCCGCGAACGGCTGGCCAGCTATGCCCGCGATGGCCAGGCATTTGGCGCGCAAATCCCCGATTATGTCACCCCCGAATTTGTGCGGGACGAGGTGGCGCGGGGCCGCGCGATCATCCCCAGCAACATCAACCACCCCGAATCCGAACCCATGGCGATTGGCCGCAATTTTCTGGTCAAGATCAACGCCAATATCGGCAACAGCGCCGTGGCCAGCGACGTGGCGAGCGAAGTGGACAAGATGGTGTGGGCCACCCGCTGGGGCGCGGACACGGTGATGGACCTGTCCACCGGGCGCAATATCCACGACACCCGCGAATGGATCATCCGCAACAGCCCCGTGCCCATCGGCACCGTGCCCATCTATCAGGCGCTGGAAAAGGTCGGGGGCGTCGCCGAGGAGCTGACTTGGGAAATTTTCCGCGACACATTGATCGAACAGGCACAACAGGGGGTGGATTATTTCACCATCCACGCCGGGGTGCGCCTGCCCTATATCCCGCTGGCGGCGAAGCGGATGACCGGCATTGTGTCACGCGGCGGCAGCATCATGGCCAAATGGTGCCTGGCCCACCACCGCGAGAGTTTTCTCTATGAACATTTTGACGACATTACCGAGATTATGAAGGCCTATGACGTCGCCTATTCGCTGGGCGACGGCTTGCGGCCGGGCAGCATTTATGACGCGAATGACGAGGCGCAATTTGCCGAGCTATATACGCTGGGCGAGCTGACCCACCGCGCCTGGGCCAGCGATGTTCAGGTGATGATCGAAGGCCCCGGCCATGTGCCGATGCACAAAATCCGCGAAAATATGACCAAGCAATTGGAGGTGTGCGGCGAGGCACCATTTTACACCCTTGGCCCGCTGACCACCGATATCGCGCCGGGCTATGACCATATCACCAGCGGCATCGGCGCGGCCCAGATCGGCTGGTATGGCTGTGCCATGCTCTGCTATGTCACGCCCAAGGAGCATCTGGGCCTGCCCGACCGCGACGATGTGAAGGTGGGCGTCATCACCTATAAACTGGCCGCCCACGCCGCCGACCTGGCCAAGGGCCACCCGGCGGCGCAGGTGCGCGACGATGCCTTAAGCAAAGCGCGGTTCGAGTTTCGCTGGCGCGACCAGTTCAACCTGAGCCTGGACCCCGACACGGCGGAACAATATCACGACCAGACCCTGCCCGCCGAGGGTGCAAAAAGCGCGCATTTCTGTTCGATGTGCGGGCCAAAATTCTGCAGCATGAAGATCAGCCAGGAAGTGCGCGAATTCGCCAAGCTGCAAAACCAACCCGCCACCGGCTTCCTGGCCGCCGAAGAAGCCGAAGCAGGCATGGCGCAGATGAGCCGCGTCTATGACGAGACCGGGCGCGAGCTATATGTGGGCGCGGGGGATCGGGAGCGAGGTTGAGGCAGTGCGCATGTTTCGGGACGCCGTAACCGCCGTCATGGCAGATTAAATGGTTTGATGATATTTGGCTGTATGTCACATCACAGATAGTTGTTTTGCGCTAAACTGTGAGGCCGAATATGCCAGATCTGGATCCCCCTCTGCCATCGCCGGTCGCGGCATTTGTGAACACCATCGGTGCATATTCCGTCAAGCATGGCAATATGCAGACCATGATATTTTTTCATGGCAACAAAATCGGCGGCTTTAATCGGCAATTGCAACATTGGTATTTGCTGACGAAGTTTGTCGGTGACGACCGCTCGAAAATTGTCCGTGGACATGGATTTGATCTGATCCAGCAGACCGAAACGCGGTTCTATTGGAAGCTCGACGGCGCGGAAAAAATGGACAACTTCCGGGGCGCAGTAACCGCGATCACCGGCATTGCGCTCTGAACTTCGACCAATCCGTGAGTGGCATCAGTGGACGATATCCACGACCAGACATTGCCCGCCGAGGGCGCGAAATCGGAACATTTCTGTTCGATTTGCGGGCCAAAATTTTGCAGCATGAAGATCAGCCAGGAAGTGCGCGAATTCGCGCGGCTGCAAAGCCAACCCGCCACCGGCTTCCTGGCCGCCGAAGAATCCGA
>DAIUBZ010000203.1:0-3952 GCA_036846445.1 Sphingopyxis sp.
GCGGCAAAATGGGCGGGCTTGGCTGCTGCCTCGACATGGCCCCATTTCAGGTCGCAGGCGATGGCGTGCCGGGCGATGCGGGCCGCGACCAGTTCGACCGCGCCGAGCGCCAGTTCGACGATCGCCCGGCCCCGCGCCTCGCCATATTCCGCGACAATCTCGGCGGCGCTCCACCGCAGGCCGGGGATCAATTGCCCGCCATTGCGGCCCGATGCGCCGGTGCCCAATTCGCCAGCCTCGACCAGCACCACGTTCAGCCCGGCCTCAGCGGCGGCCAGCGCGGCGCTCAACCCCGTGAGGCCGCCGCCAACCACCACCAGATCGGCGCGGACATCGTCCGCCAGCGGCGCGGTGGCCGGGGCCGGATTCGCGGTGGCGTGGTAGAAAGTGGCGGGCGGCGTCATACCCGCAGCAAGAGATGCTCGCGCTCCCAGCTCGACACCACCGACTGGTAATTGAACAATTCCTGGTCCTTGACCGCGTAAAAAATCTCGAAAAATTCCTCGCCAAGCAGCGATTTGACCTTTTTGCAGCTTGAAAACCGGTCCAGCGCTGCCTCCAGCGTGCGGGGCAGGGTGCGCGCGCGGTTATAGGCGCTGCCGGCGATGTCCTTGGGCGGCACCATCCGGTCGACCATCCCGATATAGCCGCACACCAGCGAGGCGGCAAAGGCCAGATAAGGATTGGAATCCGCCCCGGGCAGCCGGTTTTCCACCCGGCGATTGGCCCGGTCCGACACCGGCACCCGAAACCCGCACGAGCGGTTGTCCACCCCCCATTGCACATTGATCGGCGCGGCGCTGTCGGGCCGCATCCGGCGGAAACTGTTGACATTGGGCGCATAAAGCGGGGCAATTTGCGGCATCAACCGCACCAGCCCGGCGATATAGCTGCGGAATGCGGCGCTGTCCTTGCCATTGGCCAGCGCAAACAGGTTGCGCCCGGTGTCCGCGTCCACCACCGATTGGTGGATGTGCATCGCGCTGCCCGGTTGGCCGGCCATCGGATTGGCCATGAAGGTGGCGTGGACGCCATGCGCCTTGGCCACCCGGCGCACCGTGCGCTTGAACAAAAACACCTCGTCGGCCAGCCGCAGCGGATCGCCGTGCATGAAGTTCACCTCAAGCTGCGCCGCCCCCATTTCGTGGATCATCGTGTCGATGCTGATCCCCATCGTTTCACAATCATCGTAAATATGGTCGATGATATCCTCATATTCGTTCATCGCCTCCAGCCCATAGGGCTGGCTGCCGGTTTCGGACCGGCCCGATTGGCCGACCGGGGGTTGGAGGGGAAAATCGGGGTCAGCGTTGCTGGAGACGAGGTAAAACTCGACCTCCGGCGCCAGCACCGGCCGCCAGCCGCGCGCGGCATAGAGATCCAGCACCTTTTTCAAAATGGCGCGCGGGGCAATATCGACGATGGTGCCGTCGCGGTTATAGGCATCGGCAATGACAAATGCGGTCGGCGTCTTGAACCCGGGGGCCAGACAGATGGTGTCAGGGTCGGCCACCAATATCCGGTCGGGATCGCGGTCCCACAGGCTGTCGTCAATATCCTCCGGGTAATGGCCGTCGATGGTGCAGATAAAAATGCTGCCCGGGATCCGCAGCGTCTTGTCGCGCACCGATTCCACAAATTTGCTGGCGGGCAGCACCTTGCCCCGCTGGACCCCGTTGATGTCGGGGACGATACATTCGATTTCCTCGATTTTGTGCTCGGCAATCCAATTGCCCAGATTGATGGTCATAAATCCCTGCTGTCATTTTGCGGCTTTGGCCCCGCGCCGCGTGATGGTAGACGGTCAACCAGCTTTGGCGGCATTTGGCAAGGTGGCACGCGGAATGCCGGGGCTGATGAGGAGGCGGCAATGTTGACGAACCATGATCCCCATGCGGCATTTTGGATGCCGTTTACCGCCAACCGCGATTTCAAGGCGGCGCCGCGCCAGATGGTCAGCGCCAGCGCCATGCATTACCAATCCGACGATGGCCGCACGATTTTGGACGGCACGGCGGGGCTGTGGTGTTGCAACGCCGGCCATTGCCGCCCGCAAATTGCCGAGGCGATTGCCCATGCCGCCCGGACCATGGATTTTGCTCCGACCTTCCAGATGGGCCACCCGGCGGCGTTCAAGGTGGCAGAGCGGCTGGCGGCGCTGATGCCAGCCGGGCTGGACCGGATATTCTTTACCAACAGCGGGTCGGAGTCGGTTGATACTGCGCTGAAAATCGCGCTGGCGGCTCAGCGCGCCCGGGGGCAGGCGACGCGCACCCGGTTGATCGGGCGCGAGCGCGGTTATCACGGCACCGGCTTTGGCGGCATCAGCGTGGGCGGCATCGTCAACAACCGCCGCTGGTGGCAGGGGCTGCCGGGGGTGGACCATCTGGTTCACACCCACAATCCCGAACACAACGCCTTTTCACGCGGATTTCCGGCATGGGGCGCGCATCTGGCCGACGATCTGGAGCGGCTGGTGGCGCTGCACGGTGCGGAGACGATCGCGGCGGTGATTGTTGAGCCAATGGCCGGGTCCACCGGGGTGCTGATCCCGCCGCTTGGCTATTTGCAGCGGCTGCGCGACATTTGCACCCGCCATGGCATCATCCTGATTTTTGATGAGGTGATCACCGCCTTTGGCCGGGTGGGCGGGGCCACTGCGTCGGGGCAATGGGGCGTGACGCCCGACATCATCACCATGGCCAAGGGGCTGACCAATGCTGCCGTGCCGATGGGGGCGGTGGCAGTGGCCCGCGAATTGCACGATGCCATCGTGCACGGCGCGGCCCCCGGCATCGAATTCTGGCACGGCTATACCTATAGCGGCCATCCGCTGGCCTGTGCGGCGGCGCTGGCCACGCTGGATGTTTACGCCGACGAGGGGCTGTTTGACCGGGCTGAGCAATATGGCGAGGTCTGGGCCGATGCCGCCCACGCGCTGCGCGGCCACCCCCATGTGATCGACATTCGCACCATCGGCCTGGTTGCGGGAATTGAATTGGCTCCGCGTGACGGCGTGGTGGGCGCGCGGGGGATGGAGCTGTTCAAAAAATGCTACGCCGCCGGGCTGTTGGTGCGGGCGACCGGCGACACCATCGCGCTGTCGCCGCCGCTGATTGCAGAGCGGGCGCATATCGACCAGATCTTTGCAATGCTGGCGGAGCAATTGGCGACGCTTGCCTGAGGCGGTGCCGCGCCGCGCGGACGGTTCCCTGCTATAAAAACGCCCGCAAATCGGTCACGAACCGGTCCAATTGGTCATGGTGCAGCCAATGACCCGCGCCGTCATACAGCTTCGCCTCAGCGGTTTTGAAATGGGCCAACCGCCCGTCGTCGCCGGGGAATGATGCCCAACTGTCCGCGCCATAGAGCAACAGCGTGGGGCAGGCGATTGCCGCCCACAATTGGTCCAGTTCCGTCTGCGGCAGGTCAAACACTGGCCAGACGTTCAGATGATTGTCGAACTTCCAACTGTAACTGCCGTCCTCGTTTCGGGCCGCGCCGTGGCGGGTCAGATGGTCGGCCTGTTCGGCGCTCAGGAAGCTGTTTTCCGCGCGCATCCGCGCACCCGCCTCGGCCAGGCTGGCATAGCGGCGGGGCTGGCGGGCGGCGCGGCGGCGCTTGGCCTCGATTGACCGGCGCCACCGCTCGGCCAGCGGCACCGCATCGCGCTTGGCCTGCATGGCGGGCGAGGGGCCAAGCCCCTCAATCACCACCAATTTTTTGACAGTTTCGGGATAAAGTGCGGCGAAGCGCAGCGCAACATTGCCGCCCAGCGAATGGGCCACAATCGTGACCGCCCCTGCGTCCAACTGGTGCACCAACTGCGCCAGATCATAGACCATTGCCGCCAGATCATAATTGCCGTCTGCCGTCCACGCGCTGTCGCCGTGGCCCCGCAGATCGGGGGCGATGATATGCCAGTCGTGGCGAAGCTGCGCGGCCACCCAAT
>DAIUBZ010000204.1:0-3910 GCA_036846445.1 Sphingopyxis sp.
CAATCTCGCCAGCGGCATTGGCAAGGCAGCGGCGTGGGACCAATGGCCCGATGTGGCGGCGCGCTGGCGGCGGCTGGCGGAGCGGGTCGCGCGATGGGATGCGGGACGGACCGGGCCCGCAATGGTGGCCAATTTGGCGGCGCCATGGGTGATTTATGGCTATTTTGCGGCGCGGGCGGCACTGCCGCTGACCGACGATCAGTGCGCGATGCTGGCCCAGCAATGTCTGGCCTGTGTGGTGACGCAGGCCGACGCGCCGCTGCCGGTGCTGCCCGGCATCGCCGTTCAATTGGTGAAACATCTTGCCGCCACGGCCCCCGACAATGGCCCGATTGCCCAAGCCTATCGGGTGCTGGCCCAGCAGCTGGGGTTGGATTTTGCCGCGGTGCCCGATTTGCCTATCGGCTAGCGGCGGCGTGGGGCCAGCGGGCGCAGCCCCCCGCCGCGTCGCCCCAGCCGTGCCCAGCGTAAACATCCCTTAAGCCATTGTCCCTAAACCCACGGCAACACATAATTTGGGTTGCGGCAGGATGGGTTTGCGGTGGTTTTTTCAGCGGCTGGTGGCGGCGGCGGCGTTCGCGCTGGCGCTGGCCTGTGCCGTGCCCGCCGCCGCCCAGTCCACCTGCGCCCCCGCCGCCGCGCAGGGCACGGCCCCGGCCAGTTGGCAGACCTATTGCTGGCTGAATTTCAGCGCGCTGAACACCACCCAGTCGCGGTCAGCATCGGGCCAGAATTTCAGTTTTGGCCTGAATGACGGATCGACGCTGACGTTCAACCTCAGGATTTCGGGAGCCAATGTGACGCAGCGCGCCGCGCCGTCGTGGAGCGGGGCGGCGGTGGGCAATACCGCATTTCTGGGCATTCCGGGATCGCCGGTGGTGTATCAGACCGCTGGCGGCACCACGACAATGCAATTCACCGGCATCGCGATCACCCCCGCGCCTGGCGCGTCGGCGGTCAGCGTGTACAGCTTTGTGGCGGCGGACGCCGAATCCAGCAACAACGGCGAGTCGTTGCGGTTCGTGACCAATGGCGCGCCGTGGACGGTGCTGGACCAGGTGCCGCCGATTTCGGGCAACAATTATCCCAGCATCAGCGGGGCGGGCACCACCCAATTTGATGTGGGCGGGCGGTCCGGCACGGTCGGCGCTTATATCGCGGGCAGCAACAGCCCGACCAGCGTGACCATCACCATGGTGGGCGGCGGGCTTCAGGGGACGATGTTCGCGGTCCGCTTTGCCTCGATGCGGCTGGCCAAGGAGATTGTCGGCACGCGGGTGGCGGCGGCGGATCAATTCGCCTTTGATATTCGCACCAGCGGCGGCGCACCGCTGGCCAGCGGCACCACCAGCGGCACCAGCCTTGGCCCGTTTGCCGCCGCCGCCGTGTCATTGGCATCGGGCATTTCGTTGCGGCTGACCGAGACGATGGCGCCGGGCAGCGCCAGCGCGCTGGGCGCGTATGACAGCCGCCTGACCTGCACCAACGATACGGCGGGATCGTCGACGCCGCTGCCCAATAATCTGGCCACCACCGACCATCTGTTCGGCACGTTGCAATTTGGCGATGCCATCCAATGCCGGTTTCGCAACACGCCCCGCCCGCATCTGGCGCTGAGCAAGGCGCTGGGCAGCGGGGGGCGGCGGTTCAGTTCAGACCAGTTCACGCTGGCGATCAATCAAGGCAGCACGGTGGTCGCCAGCACCACGACCACCGGCACCGGCACGGGGCTGGCCAACCACATCATCCCGCTGACCCAGGTGACCGCCGGGGCGGCCCACAGCCTGACCGAGGCGGCGGCGGGATCAACCAGCCTGGCCCAATATGATGCCACCATGGCCTGTACCAATGCCAATCCGGCATCCGCCACCGCGCTGCCCAGCGGGGCGGGCGGCGTGCCGGGGGTGATCACCCCGGTGCTGGGGGATGTGATCAGTTGCACCATCACCAACAGCCGCCGCGCCACCAATGTCACGCTGGCGGTGGCGAAAACATCGGCGGTGGTGGGCGATCCGGTCAATGGCACGGTCAACCCGATGGCGATCCCCGGGGCCGCAGTGCAATATGCGATTTCGGTGGCGAATAGCGGCAATGGCCGCCCGACCAGCGGCAGCATTTTCATCGTCGACAACTTGCCAAGCGCGGTGGCGTTCGACAATGGGGTGCCGGTGACATTTGTTCAGGGCACCCCGACCAGCGCGCTGACCTTCAGCGCCAGCACCAACGTGCGCTTTGCCAATACAGCGGCGCCGCCGGCCAATTTTGCCGCCTGCACTTATGCCCCCACCAGCGGAGTGGACCCGGCGGTGCGGCATATCTGTATCCAGCCATCGGGCCGCATGGCCGCCGCATCCAGCAGCGGCCAACCCAATTTCACCATCCGCTTTACCGCCCGGGTGCAATGAGGCCTCAGCGCCGCCAACCGGCCCGCCCACCGCGCCGCCGGGGATTGCCGATCTGGCTGGGGGTGGCGGTGATTTTCGGGCTGACGCTGGCGGGGCTGCGCTGGTGGGAAGGCGGGGGGTCGCCGCCACCCCGCCCGGTCCCCGTGAGCCAGCCGGCCGCAGCGCCGCGCCCCGCGCCGCTCGCGCCCGTGGCGGCCCCCAGCGCGGACGACCGGATCACCGTCCGGTTCGCCCGGTGCGGCGGGCGGCGGCAGGACAATTGCGTGGTGGACGGCGACACCATCCGCGTTGCGGGCGCGAAAATCCGCCTGCTGGACATTGACACGCCCGAGACGTTTGAAGCCCAATGCGCCGCCGAGGCAAAGCTGGGCGCGGCGGCGACCGACCGGCTGATCGCCCTGCTCAATGCCGGGCCGTTCAGCCTGGACCCGGGCGAGCGCGATACCGATCGCTATGGCCGCCTGCTGCGGACTGCCGTGCGCGGCGGCGAGAGCATTGGCGACATTCTGGTGGCCGAGGGGCTGGCCCGCCCCTATGCCGGGGGCCGCCGGCCCTGGTGCTGACCTGTTTGCGCGAATTGGTCTGGCCGCACTTGCAAATCGGTATGATCTCTGTAGATGATACTCTGATATAAGGGACAGGGCCGGTTAGCGCCCGTCAGCTTGCAGGGATGAGGCGGTGGCGCGAACGGCAGCAGCGATGGACAATGTTGCGCGCCGCGCCGTACTGGCTGGCGGCACTGCGGCGGTGGGCGCGGCGCTGGCCGGCGGGCTGGGCGGCTGCGCGCGGCGGATGTCGGGGCTGCTGACCAGCAGCGACACCCACCCGGCGGGTTATCCCACCGTCGATGCGGTCGAATATATGGGCGCGCGGCTGGCGCAGCAGACCGGCGGGCGGCTGGGCATCAAAGTCTATGCCGGGGGGCAATTGGGCAGCGAGACCGACACGCTGGAGCTGACGATATTTGGCGGGCTGGACGTGAACCGGGTCAATCTGGCCCCGCTGAACAGCATGGCGCCGCTGACCATTCCCTTCTCGCTGCCGTTCATATTTGATTCGGTGGACCATATGCGGCGGACGGTGGACGGCCCGATTGGCGATGCAGTGCTGGCGTCGCTGGCGGCCAACGGCCTGATTGGCCTGTGTTTTTACGACAGCGGCGCGCGCAGTTTTTACAACAGCCGCCGCGCCATCACCACGCCCGCCGACATGCGCGGGCTGAAGCTGCGGGTGCCGGGGTCGGACGTCTATGTCGCCATGGTCAATGCGCTGGGCGGCAATGCGGTGCCCATTCCCTTTGGCGAGGTGTATCAGGCGCTGGCGCAGGGGGTGATCGACGGGGCCGAGAATAATTGGCCATCCTTCCTCAGCCCGCGCCACAATGAAGTGGCCAAATATCTGAGCTTAACCGAACATTTTCTGACCCCAGAAATTGTGGTGATGGGCAAGGCCAGCTGGGACCAGCTCACCCCCGCCGACCAGCAATTGGTGCGGGCGGCGGCGCG
>DAIUBZ010000205.1:0-3888 GCA_036846445.1 Sphingopyxis sp.
CGGCGGCGGTGGATGAAACCGCGCTGGCCGCTGACAGCATGTCCACCACCATCGCGGCGATCCGCGCCGACACCGGCCAGGTGGCGGGTGAGGTCGGCTCGCTGGCAGACGGATTTCGCCAGATGGGCGCGCGGCTGGGCCAGTTGAAAAACGCTGCCGCCGATTTCAGCCGCCGCGTGGCGTAACCGGCGCGCCGGTCAGCGCCGCGCTGCGAAAAAGCCGGTCAGCAGTGCCGCCGCCGCCGCCGCACCCACGCCATCATAGATTTCGGGCCGATGGTGACAGGTCGGCTGCGTGAACCAGCGCGGGCCATGGGCCACTGCGCCGCCCTTGGGATCCGCCGCGCCATAATATAGCCGGGCGATCCGGGCGTGGGACATCGCGCCCGCACACATGACACATGGCTCCAATGTGACAAACAGGTCACAGCCATCGAGTCGGTCGCGGCCCAGCGCAGCCGCAGCCGCGCGCATCGCCAATATCTCGGCGTGGGCGCTGGGATCGCGGTGGCCGGGCTGGGGGTTGGCGCCCTCACCGACGATTTGGCCATTGGCCACCACCACTGCGCCAACCGGTACCCCGCCGCGCTCCCCGGCTTGCTGGGCCAGCGCCAATGCCCTTGCCATCGGCGCGGGCAGCGGAAAAGGCGGAATTGCGGCCATTGCCTGCGCCTACCGGCTTGACGGGATTGCGGCAAGTCGGTAAGCGCCCGGGCTTTCCAAGCCATTGCTGCTGGTATGTGCCCAGATTCGGGCCGATGCTGGTCCGGCTGTCAAATCGAGGAATCACCATGTCGCGCATCTGCGAACTGACTGGCAAGGGCCGCCAGGTTGGCCACAATGTCAGCCACGCCAACAACAAGACCAAGCGGCTGTTTCTGCCCAATCTGCAAAATGTGACGCTGCTGTCCGACGCGCTGGGTCAGGGATATAAGCTGCGGGTGTCGACCCATGGCCTGCGGTCGGTCGAGCACAATGGCGGGTTGGACAATTGGTTGCTGAAAACTGCTGATGGGCAATTGTCGGACCGCGCGCGCAAGCTGAAGAAAGAAATTGCCAAGAAATTGGCGGCTGCTGCCTGACGGTTGCTCGCCAATCCCGGCCAGATTGACACTGGCTACATCAGGGGCGGTCATTATGGCCGCCTTTTTTGTTGGCATCACAGATCGGCGGGCAGGACCAGCCGGATCAGCAAGGTGCGCTGCCAATGGTTGAAATTGTCATCGCTGACCAACCAAATTGCCGCCGCGCGCCCCGCATCGTCGCGCTCCAGCGCCATGCCCTCCCAATTTTCGGCCAGCGGGTGGCGGGTGATATCGCCAATCGGGGTTGACCGCAGCACCGCGCCCGGCGTTACGCCGCGCGGATCGGCCACTGCGATACTGCTGCGAAACAGCGGCCCCGTCCCCAGCCGCCGATGGAGAATGAGCACCCGGCCATCTGGCAGTGCGGTAAGTGCGGTCGGTGCCCCCTGTCCGCGCGGATCATAGGCAAAGCGAAAGGCCCGGGTGCGCCGCTGTACCGGGTCGCCGTTAAACATCACCCCGGCCACCCCGCCCGGGGCACGGCTGCTCTCTGAAATCACCATGAACCGGCGGTCGGCCAGTCGGGTCAGCGCCTCGGGTCCGCCATTGCGTCGCCATTGGCGCATCAATGCGGGCCGGGCCGCGCCCCGCCGCTGCAAATTCGGCTCCATCCGCCAGATACTGTTGCTGCCCTCGACCCCCAGCCAAAACCGGCCAGTGCCGGGATCATGGGCAATCGCTTCCAAATCGGCGCTACCTTTGTCTGGCGTGCGCTTGCCGCGGCCAACTTCGCCAATCACCATTTCGCGCGCCTCGCCGCGGGCAGTCACCACCAGATCGACCAGCGCGCCATTGTCGCTGACCAACATGAACCGCCGGTCCGCCACCCGGGTCAGCGCAGAAAAGCCACCAAACCGGCTGTTCGCGCTGACCAGTTGCCATGCCTCGGTCAGTTGGAGCCGCCCCACCGCCATCGGCAGATCCACGCCCGCAACGGGCCGGGCCACGACCACCGGGCTGGTGCTGATCGCGGCCAGACGCTGGTGGCTGCCGGGCAGCGGTCCCAGCACGGCAAAACACAAGACCGCAGGCAGAAATCGGCGCATGGGCTGGTCCGTGGCAGGCAGATGGCCGCCGCGCAAGCTGAACCTCAGCCAACAATGCCGTTCAGACTTGGCTCAACCGGTGCGGCCTATCCCAGCTTATCGGCGATGTCGCCGACGCGCACGGAGACCAGCCATGACCCATTTTCGCAAACTCAACCTGCTGGTGGCGGCCGCCCTGGCCCTTCCCGCTCTGGCAATCGCCACTCCGGCTGCGGCCGGTCATGACGGCTATTATGACCGTGGCCACCGTGGCACATATTATGCGGGCCATGATCGCCGCTATGACAATCGCTATGACCGGCGCGACGATCGCCGCTATGACCGGCGCTATGACCGCCGAACGGATCGGCGTTATGACCAGCGTTATGACAGCCGCTATGACCGTGGGTGTGCATCCGGCACGGGCGGCGCGATTATCGGGGGGGTGACGGGGGCAATCGCGGGCCGCGAAATTGCCGGGCGGCGCGGCGACCGGACTGCGGGCGCATTGATCGGCGGGGTCGTGGGCGCACTGGCTGGCCGCGCGATTGAGCGGGCCGATGATCCCTGCCGCCGCACCGGCTACTGATCGAACCGCTTTGGCCCCCAGATGGCCGCGCGCGACTGGTTCCGCCGACCAGCCGCGCGCGGCCTGCTTGCGTTGCGGGGCGCGCGCGCCTAACCTTTCGCTAGGTTCCGTTGCGCCGACTGGGCGCACGCGGTGAGTTGGTGGTTGGAAGCGGGCGGTGGACGCGAATATGGGGCAAAAATCGCCGCCGCAACGCGGTGGCCACGACGGCGATGTTGCGCCGCCGCGCCGCCCCGCGCGCTATGCGCCGCCGCCGGTTGTCGCCGCGATTGACCTTGGCACCAACAATTGCCGTCTGCTGGTTGCGCGCCATGACGGCAGCGCGCTGGTGGTGATCGATGCGTTTTCCAAGGTCGTGCGGCTGGGTGAGGGACTGCTGGCCAGCGGCGAACTCAGCCAGGCCGCCATGGACCGGGCGGTCGCGGCATTGGGCGTGTGTGCCGCCAAGATCCAGCGGCGCGGGGTGCGATTGTCCCGGGCGGTGGCGACCGAGGCGTGCCGCCGTGCCCGCAACGGGCCGGATCTGGTCCGGCGGGTGCGGGCGGAAACCGGCATCGCGCTGGACGTGATCTCGGCGGCGGAGGAGGCGCGGCTGGCGGTGCTGGGTTGCCACAACCTGATGGAACCGGGCGAGGGACCGGCGGTCATTTTTGATATTGGCGGCGGATCGACCGAGGTGATGCTGGTGGACCCCGGCGCCGGTGCGCCGCAGGTGCTGGACTGGGTCAGCATCGCCTGGGGTGTGGTGTCGATGACCGAATATGCCGGTCCGATCGGCGTGGATGCCGCCGCGCGGATGGCCGCCTATGCCCGGATGGTGGACGCGGCCACGGCGGCGCTGAGTGAATTCGCCGCCCGGGTGCGGCCACTGTGCGCCAATCCTGCGGCGTTGCGGTTGATGGGCACCAGCGGCACCGTGACGACATTGGCCAGCGTTTTCATGGATTTGCCGCGTTATGACCGGCGACTGGTGGACGGGGCGGTGGTGCCCAGCGCCGATTTGCGCGCCATTTGCCGCAGTCTGGCCCAGGCGTCGGTGCCGGAACGGGCGATGATCGGCAGCATCGGGCGCGACCGGGCGGATCTGGTGGTGGCGGGCTGTGCGATCCTGGAGGCGATCATCGATATGTGGCCAGCCGAGCGGGTGGGCGTGGCGGATCGCGGCATCCGCGAGGGGATATTGATGGGGC
>DAIUBZ010000206.1:0-3827 GCA_036846445.1 Sphingopyxis sp.
GCGCCTTGGCCAGATGTTCAGGCGCAATCCGCTGGTGATTCATGCGGATGGCGATGGTCTGGGCAGCTTGCAAAAATCCCTTGGCCCGGTCGGTAAATTTTTCCAGATTCATGGCGCTGTGTCTCCCTCTCGCGCTCCAAAATAGTGTTGCGATTGTGCAACACAAGGGTGGGAAATGTGGCGCTGCGCAGCGCGGCAGCGGTCAGATCCCAAGCAAAACCGGCGCTGTCTTCAATCCTCGATCACTTGGTCGCGGTCCGGTCATGGATCAGCCGCCAATCGGTCATTGACGGCGCCCAGTGCGGAGGCAGCGCAATCAGTGCCTGCGCCGATGGTCCATCTTATTGCTAGGGGTTTTTCATGGGTATCGCTCTTCGTTCCAGCCTTTTTGCCGTCGCTGCCGCTCTGGCCAGCACCAGCGGGCACGCGGTTGCCGCTGCCACCACCACCGAATCGACTGATGCTGCGTCCAGCGATACAGCGGACGCCGAGCAAGGCGGCGAGATTGTCGTGTTCGGGCGCGGCGAAACCCGGCAGGTCCAGGAATTGGGTGGCAGCCAAATCCAGATTCTGGCCCCCGGCACCAGCCCGCTGAAAGCGATTGAAAAGCTGCCCAGCGTGAATTTCCAGTCCGCCGATCCGTTCGGCAATTATGAATGGTCGCAGCGGGTTTCGATCCGCAGCTTCAATCAAAATCAATTGGGCTTCACGCTCGACGGCATTCCGCTGGGCGATGCCAGCTATGGCAACAACAATGGCCTGCACATCAGCCGCGCGATCAGCTCGGAAAATATCGCATCGGTGCGGGTGTCACAGGGATCGGGCTCGCTCGGCACCCAGGCGACCAACAATCTGGGCGGCACGATCGAGACATTTTCGCGTGACCCCGACCCCTTTGTCGGGCTGGATGCCAATGGCACTTATGGCAGCGACGACACCTATCGCGGCTTTGCCAGGTTGAACCTGGGCCGGGAAAATGGCCTGAGCGGCTATGTCTCCTATGCTTTTGCCGAAACCGGCAAGTGGAAGGGCGAGGGGGTCCAGCGCCAGAATGCGGTCAATGCCAAGGCGGTGCTTCCCATCGGCGATGTCAAATTGAGCGCAACCTTTGCCTTTTCCCATCGGGCAGAACAGGATTATCACGATTTCAGCCAGGACATGATCGCCCGGCTGGGCTTTGCATCGGACAATTTTGGCCGCAGCCAATATGCGCTGGCAATCCGGGTGGGCGACATTGCCGCCAACCGGGGCGACACCGGCACCTCGCCGCAGAATCCGGCGGCGGGCACCACCTATCCCGCGCCGATCGCCAGCGCCGATGACGCCTATTATGACGCGGCGGGGATTCGCCGGGACATTTTGACCTCGGTCGGGCTGACCGTCCCGGTTGCGGCCAGCGGTCAATTTGCGCTGCGCGGCTATGCCCACACCAACCGGGGCCAGGGGCTGTGGGGCACGCCCTATCTGAACAGCCCGTCGGGGGTGCCGCTGTCGCTGCGCACGACCGAATATGATATTGACCGCAAGGGGGCGTTTGCGCGGCTCGACCTGCCGGTCGCGGGCACGGATCTTGCGGTCGGCGCATGGTTTGAAAACAATGATTTCAATCAGGCCCGGCGTTTTTACGGCTTCGTCAGCCGCACCGATCCGGGCCGCAGCTTCACCGGCTTCCAGTCCGGGCCGTTCTTCACCCAGTGGGAATTTGCCTATAACACCCAGACGCTGCAATATTTTGTCTCGGACCGGGTGACGCTGGGCGATTTGGTCGTGAACCTGGGGTGGAAGGGGTTCAAGGTGGACAATGAAGCCACCCCGATCATTCAGGCCGGGCGCGCGCGCGGCGAAATCTCTGTGCAGGATTGGTTCCAGCCGCATATCGGCTTTGCGCTTGGCCTTGGCGACCGGCTGGAGGCCTTTGGTGGCTTTACCCAGGCGACCCGGGCGTTCACCGCCGCATTCACCGGCGGGCCGTTTGCCACCACCCAGGCGGGCTTTGACGCCATCAAGGATGATCTGAAGCCCGAGACGTCAGACACATTTGAAATCGGCTTGCGCGCCAATGGCCGCCGCTTCAACGGCACGCTGGGCGCCTATTATGTCAATTTCCAGAACCGGCTGTTGGCGCTGACCACCGGGGCGGCGATTGTCGGCAACCCGCCGGTGCTGCAAAATGTCGGCTCGGTGCGCAGCTTTGGCTTTGAAGCGGCGGGGGATTTGCGGCTGGGCGGGGGCTTTGGCCTTTATGCGTCATACAGCTACACCGACTCCACCTACCGCTCCGACGTGGTCAACGCCCAAAATGTGGTGACCGCTGCGACCCGGGGCAAGACGGTGGTTGATACGCCCCGCCATTTGCTGCGCGGTGAAATCAGCTTTGACAATGACCAGATTTTTGGCCGGGTCGGCGCCAATTACATGTCGCGGCGCTTTTTCACCTATGAAAACACCAATGCGGTCGATGGCCGGGTGCTGGTCGACGCCACCGCTGGGGTGCGGATCAATGATCGGGTCGAGGTGCAACTTAACGCCACCAATTTGCTCAACAAAAAATATGTCGCCACCATCGGCAGCAATGGTTTTGGCAGCCGGGGCGACAATCAGACGCTGCTGATCGGCGCGCCGCAACAGTTTTTTGCGACGTTGAAGCTGCGGGTCGGCGGTCAGTGACCATCGACCGGCGGTGGGCGATCGGGTCGATGGCGGGGGCGGCTGCCCTTGCCATCGGCCCGGTGGCATCGGCGGCGGTGCGGGGGTTGGCGGCGGCCCGCACCGGATTGACCCGGATTGGTTTTGGCAGCTGCGCGCGGCAGGACAAGCCCCAGCCGATCTGGGATCAGGTGAATCGTTGGGCGCCGGAATTGTTCATTTTTCTGGGCGACAATATTTACGGCGACACCCGCGACATGGCGGTGCTGCGCGGCAAATATGGCCAATTGGCCGCACAACCGGGATTTCAGACGCTCAGCCGCCAGAGTGCGGTGATCGCGACCTGGGACGACCATGATTATGGCGAAAATGACGCCGGTGCGGAATATCCGCAGCGCGCGGCATCGCGCCAGATATTCCTCGACTTTTGGGGCGTTCCGTCCAGCCATCCGCGCCGCAGCAACGGCGGGATTTACGGGGCCTATTATTATGGTCCGCCGGGCCGCCGGGTTCAGGTGATCCTGCCCGACAACCGCAGCTTTCGCTCGCCATTGCTGGGCTATAGCGTCGAACCGCCGGATCGCGGGCAATATCTGGTCAACAGCGACCCGGCAGCGACCATGCTTGGCGCGGCCCAATGGGCGTGGCTGGAAAATGAGCTGCGCCAGCCAGCCGACCTCAGGATTTTTGCCTCGTCAACCCAGGTCCTGCCGGATGCCCCCGGCTATGAGGCGTGGATTAATTTTCAGGCCGATCACCAGCGGCTGCTGGACCTTGTCCGCTTCGTCCGGGTGGAGAATCTGGTGATAATTTCGGGAGACACCCATTATGCCGAATTGTCGCGGCTGGATCGGCCCGGTGCCTATCCGCTGGTCGAACTCACCTCATCGGGGCTGACCGAAGTCTGGCCGGTGTTCGGTCCCAACCGCAACCGCGTTGCCCGGGCGCCGCTGGCCCCCAATTATGGCCGGATCAGCATCGATTGGGATGGTCCTGCCCCCGGCCTGACGCTGGAGGCGGTGATGCTGGACGGCAGCATCGGCATCAGCCGCCGGGTCAGCTTTGCCGAATTGCGCCTGCCGCGCTGACCCCCAAGGTCAGGTCGCTTACGGCAGGGTGCGGGCCAATTCCTCCAGCAGGGCAACGCCATAGCCGGTGGCGCCCATCGGGCCGAGCGGCCT
>DAIUBZ010000207.1:0-3820 GCA_036846445.1 Sphingopyxis sp.
CGCTGTGGCAGGGGCTGGTGGCCGCCGGGTTGGCCAGCGCCAATCTGGACCTGATTACCGACATTATCGCCTGTCCGGGGCTGGATTATTGCAGCCTGGCCAACGCCCGTTCCATCCCGCTGGCCCAGAAAATCGCCGCCCGCTTTGCCGACCCGGTCCGCCAGCGCGATCTGGGCGAATTGAAGCTGAAAATATCCGGCTGCATCAACGCCTGCGGCCACCACCATGCCGGGCACATCGGCATCTTGGGGGTGGACCGCAAGGGCACGGAAAATTTCCAATTGCTGCTGGGCGGATCGGGGGCCGAGGATGCCGCGCTGGGCGCGATCACCGGGCCGGGCTTTGACGAGGATGGCGTGGTCGATGCGATTGAGCGGGTGACCGACACTTATGTCGCGCTGCGCGCTGACGGCGAGCGGTTTCTGGACACCTATCGCCGGGTCGGCATGGCCCCGTTCAAGGCGGTGATTTATGGCTGATTTGTCCCCCAGCGGCGGTGAAGAGCCATGCGTGACGCTGGACGGTTTTTTAACCCAGCCCGACGCCCATGCGGTGCGGCTGGAGCCGGATGAAGACCCCCGGGCGCTGATCCCGCATCTTGGCCAGTTGGCGCTGATCGAGGTGGCCTTTCCCAAGTTTCGCGACGGCCGCGGCTTTTCGGCGGGGCGGATTCTGCGTGAGGCGGGATATGGCGGCGAATTGCGGGCGGCGGGCGATATTTTGCTGGACCAGATTGCCCATCTTTCCCGCTGCGGCTTTGACAGTTTTTCTCCCGACCAGCCGCTGGACCCGGACGCCATCGCCGCCGCCATCGCCCGCACGCCCCACGCCTATCAGTCCGCCGCCGATGGCCGGGCGGCGATCTGGGCGCTGCGCCATGGCTGATCCGGACGCCCCGGCGATGCGGGTGCGGGACCGGATTGACCCCGCCCCGGCGTTCAGCGCCGCCGCCATCGCGGCATTGAACGCGGCAACGGCGGGGCTGGATGCCGACGCTCTGCTCGCCCGGGTGCTGGGCGGCAATCTGCTGGGCCGGGCGGCATTGGTGTCCAGCTTTGGCGCGGACAGCGCAGTGTTGCTGCATCTGGCGGTGCGCCACGCGCCGCGCCTGCCGGTGCTGTTTCTGGACACGGGCAAGCATTTTCCCGAGACATTGGCCTACCGCGATGCGCTGGCGGCGCGGCTGGGGCTGAACCTCATCATCCTGTCGCCAGACCCGGCGGCGCTGGCGGCGCGCGACGCGAAGGGGCTGCGCTGGTCCTATGACCCCGACGGCTGCTGCGCCATCCGCAAGGTTGATCCGCTGGCCGCCGCATTGGCCCGGTTCGACGCCAGCATCACCGGACGCAAGGGGTTTCAGGCGGCCACGCGCGCCGGGCTGCCGCGCTTCGAGGCGGATGGCACGAGCGGGCGGGTGAAGTGCAACCCGCTGGCCGATTGGGACGCGGCGGCGATTGACGCCTATCTGACCGCCCATGGCCTGCCCCGCCATCCGCTGAGCGAGGCTGGCTATCCCTCCATCGGCTGTTCGCCCTGCACGTCGCAGGTTCAGCCCGGCGAAGACCCGCGCGCCGGGCGCTGGCGCGGGTGGGACAAGGTGGAATGCGGGATTCACGCCCCGGCGCAGGCGAACGACCCGATTTTTTAACGGCGGCTCCCGCTACCCGGCCTTCACCCGCGCGCGCCAGCCGTGGAGCAACGGTTCGGTATAGCCCGAAGGCTGGTCCACCCCGGCAAAGATCAGCTCACGCGCGGCACCAAAGGCCGGGCTGGCGGCGAAATCGGGGGCCATGGCGCGATAGGCCGGGTCATCGGCATTTTGTGCATCGACCTTGGCCGCCATGCGGCGCAGGGCATCGTCCACCTGGTCGGCGGTGCACACCCCGTGCAGCAGCCAATTGGCCAGCGCCTGCGCCGCAATGCGCAGCGTCGCCCGGTCCTCCATCAGGCCGATGTCGTCGATATCGGGCACTTTGGAACAGCCCACCCCCTGTTCGACCCAGCGGACGACATAGCCCAAAATCCCCTGGCAATTATTGTCCAACTCGCGGGCCACCATTGCGGCATCCCAGTTGCGCCCGGCGGCCAGCGGAATCGCGAGCAGCCGGTTCAGCCCCGGCACCGGCTCGGCGGCAATCACGCGTTGGCGCTGGCCAACATCGACCCGGTGATAATGGATGGCGTGCAAAGTGGCGGCGGTCGGCGATGGCACCCAAGCGGTGCTGGCCCCGGCCAGCGGATGGGCGATTTTCGGGCCCAGCATCGCGCTCATCAAGTCGGGCATGGCCCACATGCCCTTGCCGATTTGCGCCCGGCCTGCCAGCCCGCAGGCCAGACCGATGCGGACATTGCGGTCCTCATAAGCAGCGATCCAGTCGCTGGCCTTCATCTCGCCCTTGGGCACCATTGGCCCGGCCTGCATGCTGGTGTGAATTTCATCGCCGGTGCGGTCCAGAAAGCCGGTGTTGATGAACACAATCCGGTGCTGCACCGCATGGATACAGGCCGCCAGATTGGCGCTCGTCCGCCGTTCTTCGTCCATCACCCCCACTTTGACCGTGTGGCGGGGCAGACCCAGCAAATCCTCGACCGCGTCAAACAGACGGTCGGTAAAGGCGCATTCGTCCGGGCCATGTTGTTTGGGCTTGACGATGTAAATGCTGCCCGTGCGGCTGTTCTGCAGGCTGCCGAGGCGTTTGAGATCGTGCAGCGCGCACAGGCTGGTGATGACCGCATCGCACAGACCCTCGGGCGCATCGCTGCCGTCCGCCAGCCGGATCATCGGCGTCGTCATCAAATGGCCGACATTGCGCACGAACATCACGCTGCGCCCCGGCAAGGTGAACGGGGTGCCGTCCGGCGCCGTCCATGCCCGGTCTGCGGCCATGGCGCGGGTCAAGTCCGTGCCATTTTTGCGGAACGTCTCGGTCAGGTCGCCGCGCATCAGCCCCAGCCAATTGGCATAGCCCAGCGCCTTGTCCGCGCCATCGACGGCGGCCACACTGTCCTCCAGGTCGATGATGGTGGTCAGCGCCGCCTCCATCACCACATCGGCCAGCCCCGCCGGGTCTGCCGCGCCAATCGCGCTGGCCGGGTCGATCACCAATTCGATGTGCAGCCCCTGGTGGCGCAGCAACAGACCGCCATCACGCCGCCCGACCAGCGCCGCCGGACCGGCCAGCACCGGATCGCCGCCGCGCCAATCGGCCCAGCTTCCCGCCGCCAGCGGGACCATTTCATCCAGCAGCGCCTTGGCCCGCGCCACCACTGCCGCGCCGCGCACCGGGTCATAGCCGCCGGGCCGGGCGGGCGGCGCATCCAGCGCATCGGTGCCATAGAGGGCGTCATACAGGCTGCCCCACCGGGCATTGGCGGCGTTCAGCGCAAAGCGGGCATTCAGCGCAGGCACCACCAGTTGCGGCCCGGCCAGCGCGGCGATTTCGGGATCGACATTGGCGGGGCTGACCGCAAATGGTGGCGGCGGCGGCACCAGATAGCCGATATCGGTCAGAAATTCCTGATAGGCGGCGGCATCATGGGCCATGCCGGCCCGCGCCCGGTGCCAATCATCGATCGCAGCCTGAAGCGCGGCCCGGCGCGCCAGCAATGCCGCATTTTCCGGGGCGAAGCGGTGGAGCAAATCGGCAAAGCCCGCCCAGAAGCTGGCCGTATCCAGCCCGGTGCCGGGCAGGGCCTGGTCCTCGACAAAGGCGGCGATCAGCGGATCGACGGCCAATCCGGCGCGGCTGGTAAAATCGGTCATGGACACCCTTTGCTTGACTGGCCCCGGCCGATTCAGCCGGGGCGGGGAACAATCCGG
>DAIUBZ010000208.1:0-3809 GCA_036846445.1 Sphingopyxis sp.
ACGGCCCGGCCAAATTCCGCCGGGGCGGCTCCAGCGCGGGCCATTGGTTTGACGGGGACGGTCTGATCCGCCGCATTCAGATCGGCGATGGCCGCGCCACCCTGGCCGCCCGCTTTGCCGACACGCCCAAGCGGCGGCTGGAAACCCGGCTAGACGCGATCGTCATGCCCGGATTTGGCACGCCAGCGCGGGCGGGCGCGGCCATGGGCAACAATGACGATGCCAATGCCGCCAACACCAATGTGATCATGTTGGGCGGCGAACTGCTGGCGCTGTGGGAAGGCGGCTCAGCGGTGCAACTTGATCCGGCCACGCTGGCGACCATCGGCATCAGGACATTTCGGGACGATCTGCGCCATATGCCATTTTCGGCGCACCCCCGGGTGGAGCCGGATGGCAGTGTGTGGAATTTTGGCGGCAATGGCCGGGCGACCGCATTGTGGCGGGTGGGAGCGGATGGCGCGCTGCGCGACATGACGGTCATCGCCCTGCCCCGTCCCAGCTATTTTCACGATTTCACGATGACCGCCCGCCACATCATCATTGTGATGCAACCATGGCTGCAGCGCAGCATGGCCTTTCCCATCAGCACCAGCCTGACGTGGGAGCCGGAACAGGGCACGCAGGTGCTGGTGATTGCCAAAGATGACCTGGCCAACCGCCGTATTTACGACCTGCCCGCATTTTCGGCCTTTCATTATGGCGATGGGTGGGAGGAGGCCGACGGCACCATCCGCTTTGACGGCTGTCTGGAGGCCGACCCCACCTTTGGCCAGCGCAGCGCCAGCGCCCTGTTGCGCGGCGAATATATCCGCCCGCCCCGGCCCATTTTAACTCAGTTCATCCTGCACCCGGGTGGCCGGGCCAGCGTGGCGGAAACCGGCGTGGAAGCCGAGTTTCCCGCCAGCGACCGGCGGTTGGCGGGCGCGCGCCGCCGCCTGACCACCCATGTCACACATTATGGCGATGGCCCCTTCCCCACCGCCATCGCCACCTGGGACTGGGACAGCGGGCGCAGCGACACCCATGATTTTGGCGCCCACCAATTGGTTGAGGAGTTTCAATATGTGCCGGGCAAAACCGCCGACGAGCGCGATGGCTGGCTGATCGGCTGCACCCTGAATCTCGCCCGGCGCGCCAGTGAGGTCCATGTGCTGCGCGCGGGCAATGTCCGGGCCGGACCCGTCGCAAGCTGGCGCGCCGATGTCGCGCTGCCGATCAGTTTCCACGGCAATTTTGTGCCGGCGTGATTGCACGAACGTCCGCGCGGGCCTATTGGCCTTGGGTTGACAGACGCCTGACCATGCCGCGTCCGGGGCTGCCCGCCCCGCCGCAATGACACGGCCAGCGCCTGCCGGGCTTTCGTGGGGAGCTGGCATGCGCCAACCAAAAATCATCAAGACGTTGCGCCATTACAACTGGCCCTATTTCAGGGCCGACGCCGTTGCCGGGATCAGCGTGGCCCTGGTCGCGCTGCCGCTGTGCATTGCCATCGCCATCGCCTCGGGCAGCACCCCGGCGGTGGGGCTGGTGACGGCGATTGTCGGCGGGCTGATCGTCTCGCTGACCGGCGGCAGCCGGGTTCAGATCGGCGGACCAACCGGGGCGTTCATCGTCGTTGTCTATGCGGCGATCCAGACCCACGGGATGGATGGCTTGCTGCTCGCCACGATGATGGCTGGCGTGATCTTGATTGTGGCGGGCTTCTTTCGCGCCGGGCGGTTGATCGCATGGGTGCCAGAGCCAGTGATCGACGGCTTTACCATTGGCATTGCCGTCATCATCGCAGCATCGCAGATCAAGGACGCGCTGGGACTATCGCTTGCGGATGTGCCAGCGGAGTTTCTGCCCAAATTGGCGGCGCTGTGGGCGGTGCGCGACAGTGTCTCACCGGCCACGGCGGCAATCACCACGCTGGCGGTGGCGCTGATTGTGGTGGGACGGATGTGGCGGCCGCGCTGGCCGGTGCTGGTGATCGCCGTGGGCGGCGCGTCGGCGGTGGTGGCCGGGCTGGGATGGCCGGTTGAGACCATCGCAAGCCGCTTTGGCGCGCTGGAACTTGCCTTTCCCCTGCCCAGCCTGCCGCCGCTGTCCTTGGCCAAGCTCGTCAACTTGTTGCCCACCGCGCTGACCATCGCCTTTCTGGCTGGGGTGGAATCGCTGTTGTCGGCGGTGGTCGCCGACCGGATGTTCGCGCCCGGCAAGCACCGGCCCAGCGCCGAATTGCTGGCGCAGGGCTATGCCAATTTGCTCACCCCATTGGTGGGCGGCTTGCCGGTCACCGGCGCGATTGCCCGCACCGCCACCAATGTGCGGGCGGGCGGGAAAACCCCGGTCGCGGGGGTGGTCCATGCGCTGGTGATCGCGCTTTGTATCCTGATCGCGGCGCCCGTGATTGGCCAATTGGCGCTGGCCGCGCTGGCCGCCGTCTTGTTGGTGACGGCGTGGACGATGGCCGAGCCGGCAAAATGGCGGCACCATCTGGCGCTGCCATGGGCGGAGCGGTGCCTGTTGATCGGCACCGCCGCGCTGACCATCTTTGCCGATCTGGCCATCGCCATCGCGGCCGGAGTGGCGGCGGGGACGCTGCTGCGCTGGGCGCGCGGGCAGCGCTCCCCGGTTCAGGCAGCCGGCGGCTGAGGCGCGGCGGGCGTGGCCTTGCTGTCCACAAAAATGGTCCACAGCTGGGCCAATTGTTTGCGGTTGCCGCCGGTTTTCGCCAGCGCCGCCTTGGCCCCCGCGGCATCGCCCGCCTTGGCCAGCGCCATCCCCTGCCGCAGGGTCAGCAGGTCAGGATCGACCCCGCCCTTGGCCAGTGCCATGCCATAAACCTCGGCGGCCCGGCCATAATCGCCAAAGCCGAACAGCGCGTCGGCGGTCGCCCGCATGATCCGGGCGTTGGCGGCGGTCGGTGCGGCGCGATAGGCGGCGTCATTGCTGGCCCGGTCGCTGGCGGCGCGCGCCGCCTGTGACGCATGAATTTCCTTCAGCCGGGGGTCGTTGCGGGGATAGGTGCCGCGATCCCACAATTGGTCGATCATCTTCACCACCTCACCCGGCAACCCGGCCTCGGTCGCCAGTGCCGCATATTCCAGATATTCGCCCCGCTGAGTCATCGCTTCGGCGGCATACATCAGCCGCAAAATGTCCAGCATCAGCGCCTTGTCATCCCCCGCCTGTTGCAAGTGCATCAAGGTGGTGTTGTGCCATGTTGCCTGATTGGGATATTCCGCCACGCGCATCGCCAGCACGTCCAGCAATTCGCTGGTCCGCCCCGCCTTTTGCAGCGCCTGGGCCGGGCGGACGAACAAATCCTCTGGCACCCGCTTGCCCTCGGCCCGGTACACCGCCATTGCGGCCCGCGCCGCCGCCAGCGAACCATCGGCATCGCCAATTTGCGCATGGGCATCGGTCAGCATCAAATGGGCATTGTTATTGTCGGTAAAGCCGCCCGCAATCGCCGGGCCAAGCCGGGCAATCGCCTTGGGATAATCCTTGGCCTGATAGGCAAATCGCCCGGAAAAATAGCTGAACCGGGCATTGTCCTCAGGCGGCATCAGCCCCGATGCCAACATTGCGTCAATCGATGCCGCCTGCTGCGCCTCGTCATTTTTCAGCAGCCCGACCTGAAGCCCGCGCGCCGCCTGAAGATAACGATCATCCGCGGTGGTCACCGCCGCCGCCGCTGCGGCCAGCGCGGCGTCGGCAGCCGCCGCGTCCTTGGCCAGAATCGCCTTGTCCAGCGCTTGGGCCAGCGGCAGATAGGCCTTGCTGGGGGTGAATTTGGGGGCGGGCTGGGCTGGAGCCGC
>DAIUBZ010000209.1:0-3794 GCA_036846445.1 Sphingopyxis sp.
CCAAACTGGGCCTTGCCGCCCAGCGGCTGCTGGGTGACCAGGCTGTAGGGGCCGATCGACCGCGCGTGGATTTTGTCATCGACCAGATGGTGCAGTTTCAGCAGATATTTATAGCCCACCGTCACCTTGCGGTCGAATTTGTCGCCGGTGCGCCCGTCATACAGATCCACCTGCCCCGACCGGTCCAGCCCGGCGCGTTCCAGCATGTCGGATACGTCCGCCTCGCGGGCGCCATCGAACACCGGGGTGCCAAATGGCACGCCCAGCCCCAGATTTTCGGCGAGTTCAACGATCTGGTTGTCGCTGCGCCCGGCCAATTCGGCTTCATAATCCGCGCCATAGGCATGGACCAGCGCCTCGCGCACCACCGACGGCGGCTCCATCGCCTGCGGATTGGGGTTGGCGTCGCGCCACGCCGCCAGTGCGTCCTCCACCTGCCGCGCCAGCCCGCGTGAGGCCCAGCTCAAATGGGTTTCCAGAATCTGGCCCACATTCATGCGGCTGGGCACGCCCAGCGGGTTGAGCACAATGTCCACCGCCGTGCCATCGTCGAGGAAGGGCATATTCTCGACCGGCAAAATCCGGCTGATGATCCCCTTATTGCCGTGACGCCCGGCCATTTTGTCGCCGGATTGCAGCTTGCGCTTGATCGCCACAAACACCTTCACCGATTTCAGCACGCCGGGGGCCAGATCGTCGCCGCGTTGCAGCTTTTCCACCCGGTCGTCGAACTTTTCCGTGATCCGCCGGATTGCCTCGTCATATTGGCTGCGCACCGCTTCCAGCGCGCTTTGCACCGCATCGTCGGCGACGGCGAATTTCCACCAGTCGCCCCGGTCCATGTCCACGACCATGTCGAGGGTGATGACCTCACCCTTTTTATAGCCCTTGGCCACGGCGGTCGCGGTCTGGCCGACCATCAATTCCTTCAGCGACGACAAGGTGGCGCGGTTCAAAATCGCCCGTTCATCGTCCGCATCCTGTTTCAGCCGCTCGATTTCTTCGCGCTCGATCGCAATCGCCCGCTCGTCTTTGTCGATGCCGTGGCGGTTGAACACCCTGACCTCGACCACCGTGCCGGACACGCCGGGCGGCAGGCGCAGCGAAGTGTCACGCACGTCCGACGCCTTTTCACCAAAAATCGCCCGCAGCAATTTTTCTTCCGGCGTCATCGGGCTTTCGCCCTTGGGGGTGATTTTGCCCACCAAAATGTCGCCCGGGCCAACCTCGGCACCGATATAGACGATGCCCGCCTCATCAAGGTTCCGCAGTGCCTCCTCGCCGACATTGGGGATGTCCCGGGTGATATCCTCCGGCCCCAACCGCGTGTCGCGAGCAGTGACCTCAAACTCCTCAATGTGGATGGAGGTGAACACGTCATCCCGCACAATCCGTTCGGAAATCAGGATGCTGTCCTCGTAATTATAGCCATTCCACGGCATGAACGCGACCAGCACATTCTTGCCCAGCGCCAATTCGCCCAGTTCGGTCGATGGGCCGTCGGCAATCACGTCGCCGGCATTGACCATGTCGCCCACCTTCACCAGCGGGCGCTGGTTGATGCAGGTGTTCTGGTTCGACCGCTGGAATTTTTGCAGCCGGTAAATATCCACGCCCGATTTGGTCGGGTCCGACAGATCGGTGGCGCGGATGACGATGCGGGTCGCATCCACCTGGTCCACCACCCCGGCGCGGCGCGCGCCGATGGCCGCGCCGCTATCCCGTGCCACCGTCCGCTCCATGCCGGTGCCCACCAGCGGCGCCTCGGCGCGGAGCAACGGCACCGCCTGCCGCTGCATGTTCGATCCCATCAACGCGCGGTTGGCATCGTCATTTTCCAGAAACGGAATCAGCGACGCCGCAACCGACACCAATTGCTTGGGCGATACGTCCATCAGCGTGACCGTGTCGCGCGGGGCCATCAGAAACTCACCCGCCTGCCGCGCGGAAATCAGCTCCTCGATAAAGCTGCCATCGGGGTTCAAATCGGCATTGGCCTGGCCGACAGTGTGGCGCTGCTCTTCCATCGCCGACAGATAGACAACCTCGTCAGTCACCTTGCCATCGACCACCCGGCGATAGGGGGTTTCGATAAAGCCATATTTGTTCACCCGGGCAAAGGTCGCCAGGCTGTTGATCAGGCCGATGTTCGGGCCTTCCGGCGTTTCAATCGGGCAAATCCGGCCATAATGGGTCGGGTGCACGTCGCGCACCTCAAAGCCCGCCCGCTCGCGGGTCAAGCCGCCCGGCCCAAGCGCCGACACGCGCCGCTTGTGCGTGACTTCGGACAATGGGTTGGTCTGGTCCATGAACTGCGACAATTGTGACGAGCCGAAAAATTCGCGGACCGCCGCCACCGCCGGTTTGGCGTTGATCAGGTCGTTGGGCATCACGGTCGAGACATCGACACTGCTCATCCGCTCCTTGACCGCGCGCTCCATGCGCAGCAGGCCAACCCGATACTGATTTTCCAGCAATTCGCCGACCGAACGCACCCGGCGGTTGCCCAGATTGTCGATATCGTCAATCTCGCCCTTGCCGTCCTTCAGGTTCACCAATTCCTTGATGACCGCAATGATATCTTCGTTGCGCAGGGTGGTGACACTATCGTCCGCATCCAGCCCCAACCGCATGTTCAGCTTCACCCGGCCGACCGCCGACAGGTCATAGCGGTCAGCGTCGAAAAACAGGCCGCCAAACAGCGCCTCTGCCGTCTCGCGGGTCGGCGGCTCGCCGGGGCGCATCACCCGGTAAATGTCCGACAGCGCCTGGTCGCGGTCCTCGGCCTTGTCGGCTTTCAGCGTGTTGCGAATCCACGGACCATTGTTGTTGTTGTCAATGTCGAGCAGCACCAATTGCTCAACACCCGCATTGTCCAGCTTCTCCAGATTTTCCGGCGACACTTCGTCCCCGGCCTCGATATAAATCTCGCCGGTTGCCTCGTTGATGAGGTCATAGGCCGAATAACGCCCGAAAATTTCCTCGGTCGGGATCAACAGCGCGGCCAATTTGTCCTTGACCGCCTTGTTCGCCATGCGCGGGGTGATTTTCACGCCCGCGGCAAACACCACCTCGCCAGTGGCGGCATCCACCACGTCAAAGGCCGGCTTGGCCCCGCGCCAATTTTCCACCACAAACGGCACGCGCCAGCCGGTGGGGGCACGTTCAAAGACCAGCCGGTCATAAAATTGGTTCAAAATCTCTTCGCTGTTCATGCCCAGCGCATAGAGCAGCGAGGTGACCGGCAGCTTGCGCTTGCGGTCGATCCGGACGTTGACAATGTCCTTGGCATCAAATTCAAAATCCAGCCACGACCCGCGATAGGGGATAACCCGGGCGGCAAACAGCAATTTGCCCGATGAATGGGTTTTGCCGCGATCATGGTCGAACAATACGCCGGGCGAGCGGTGCATCTGACTGACGATCACCCGTTCGGTGCCGTTGACGAAAAATGTGCCATTGTCCGTCATCAGGGGCATGTCGCCCATGTAAACGTCCTGCTCCTTGATATCGAGCACGCTGCGCGTTTCGGTCTCGCTGTCCACCTCGAACACGATCAGCCGCAGCGTCACCTTCATCGGCGCGGCATAGGTGATGCCGCGCTGGCGGCACTCCTCGACATCATATTTGGGGTCTTCCAGCACATAATGGACAAAATCCAGTTCCGCCGTCCCCGCAAAGTCGCGGATCGGAAACACCGACCGCAGCGTCTTTTCCAGTCCCGAGACATAACCAATGGCCGGATCAGAGCGCAAAAACTGCTCATAGCTGTCGCGCTGGACCTCGATCAGGTT
>DAIUBZ010000210.1:0-3792 GCA_036846445.1 Sphingopyxis sp.
CCGCCACCACGCCCGCGCCGCCGTCATGCGCGGCGATATTGGCGGTGCAGACAAAGGCATTGGCCAATTGGCCAGCGGCATCGGTGCAGACAAAATATTTCTGGTTCACCCGCGCGCTCAGCTGAATCACCTCTGGCGGCACGGTCAAAAATTCGGCGTCGAACCGGCCCAGCAGCGACACCGGCCATTCGGTCAGCCCGGCATTTTCCGCCACCAACCCCTCGTCGGCCACCAGCACCAGCCCGGCCGCCGCCGCGACTTTGGCCGCGCCATCGCGGATGATCGCGGCCCGCTCATCATGATCCACTATCACAAATGCGCCGCGCAAGGCGCTGATATATTGAGCGGCATCCGCCAGCACAATCTCATCTGGCGCGTGAAAACGGTGCCCGCACGTCACCCGTCCGGCAGCAATGCCATCGACCGCGCAATCCACCACCGCATCGTCCAGCAGGGCGACGATGGCGGACAAGGGCCGCACCCAGCGCAAACTGTCGCTGCTGGCGCTCGCCGCGCCCCAGCGCATCGATTTGGGCCAGGCAAAGCCGCGCACAATCGCGGGAATTGCCGCCGCCAGCACCTCGGCCATGGCCTGTCCGCGCCGCTCGATAACAGCGAACCACACCCCGTCACGCTCGACCAGCTGGTCCGCCGTCAGCCCGGTTTTGCGCAAAAATCCCTCCAGCGCCTGAGGCGGGGCGCTGGTGCGCGGGCCTTTCACCTCCTCGCGCACCGCTGTGGTGGCGGCGGGCAACCCCTCCGCCAGCAGCGCAAGGCGGCGGGGACCGGACCAGATGGTCAGCGCATCAACCGCCACCCCGGCGGCGGCCAGTTCGCGGCGAAACAACCGTTCCAGCTCCGCCCGCGCCCCGGCCTGCATCCGCGCGGGCATTTCCTCGGCCCGCAATTCCAGCAGAAAATTGCTCACAGGCTCCACTCCGGGTGGTCCTTGGTCCATGCGGGGGTCTGGCTGTCAATCCACGCCTGGCACGCCCCTTTGGCCAGATCGCGCACCCGGGCCATATAATTGGCCCGCTCCTGCACGCTGATGACCCCCCGCGCTTGCAACAGGTTGAACACATGGCTGGCCTCGATCGCCTGGTCATAAGCGGCCAGCGGCACATTGGCGGCGATGGCGCGTTGGCACTCCGCCTCCGCCGCCCTGAACCCGGCGAACAGGCTGTCGGTATCGGCCACTTCGAAATTCCATTTGGAAAATTGGCGCTCATTTTCCAGAAACACATCGCCATAGCGCACCCCGGCGCGGTTGAACGCCAGATCATAGACATTGTCACAGCCCTGAATATACATGGCCAGCCGTTCCAGCCCATAAGTGAGCTCGCCCGCGACCGGCTTGCAATCAAAACCGCCCATTTGCTGGAAATAGGTGAATTGCGTCACCTCCATGCCGTCACACCACACTTCCCAGCCCAGCCCCCACGCGCCAAGCGTCGGGCTTTCCCAATCATCCTCGACAAAGCGGATGTCATGGGCCAGCGGGTCGATGCCAATCGCGGACAGGCTGGCCAGATACAGCTCCTGCAAATCCGGCGGCGACGGCTTCATGATCACCTGATACTGGTAATAATGCTGCAATCGGTTGGGGTTTTCGCCATAGCGGCCATCGGTCGGGCGGCGGCTGGGCTGGACATAGGCGGCGTTCCACGGCTCTGGTCCCAGCGCCCGCAAAGTGGTCGCCGGGTGAAATGTGCCAGCGCCCATCCGCATGTCATAAGGTTGCAGGATCGCACAGCCCTGCTCCCCCCAAAATGCGTGCAAAGTCAGGATCATGTCCTGAAAACTCAGCGGCGGATTGTTGCGGTCGGCGGCCACGCGCGCGCCCCTTGTTGGCTGGCGGATAAAACTCGCCCCGCCATTGGCTCACCCCTGCGCCGCGGTCAAGGGCGCACCGGCGGCGGCATCGCGATGTCGGGGAATGAAGTCATTTTGTCATGTGTTGTTGACATGGGCAGCGAATGGTGACATTAAGTCAACAACACATGACATATTGTCAGGCTGACGCGGCAAGGCGGCACATGAAAAATCAGTTGAAGGTCCAGCGGGCGATGCGGAACTGGAGCCAGGCCGATCTGGCTGAACGGCTGGATGTGTCGCGCCAGGCCGTCAATGCGATCGAAACCGGCAAATATGATCCGTCATTGCCGCTGGCCTTCAAAATTGCCCGCCTGCTGCAAATGCCGATTGAGGCCGTTTTTGACGATGGATTTGAGGGAGACCGCCAATGATTGCGAACAAGCCCAAGTCCAAGCCCCAACGGCCGCTGGCCCGGTGGCAGGCGCTGACCCCGCGCCGCAGGATTTATTGGGCCGCGATTGCCCTGTCCGCCGGACTGGGCGCGGTGATGGGTGCGCTGATCGGCCATGGCGAGGCGGTCCAGCCGGGCGATGTGCAGGATTTTATAGGCAACAGCCCCTTGCCCGCTCGCATTGCAGCCATCGCAACCGCCCTGTGGCTGGTGGCGAATATTGTTGGACTTGCCATGTATCACCGCGCGGTTGACGACCATGAGGAGCGGGCGTGGCTGTGGGCTGGCCTTGCTGGCTGGTATGCCTTCATCATTCCGACCCCGGCGTGGTGGCTGCTGGCGCGCGGGGGTCTGGCCCGGCCAGTGGATATGGCGGCGATATTTTTCGTGTCGCTGTTCGTCAACATGGCCGTCTGGCTGTGGCTGAAATACCGCTGAAATTTGCATTGCTTCCCTCGCATGCCCCAACCCAAAGGAGACTGGTTATGACTCGATTGTTCAAAAAGCGCGTTGCGGCATCGGCACTATTGCCCGCTGCGGTCATTGCGGCTTGCTGGGGCGCCCCCCTGCCCGCGCTGGCCGACACCCCCGCCCCTGTGGCCAGCGCGCCCACCGCCACGACCATTGCCCGCCCGGCGATGTGGGTGGTGAAGGATGACGACACCACCATCCATCTGTTCGGCACGGTCCATCTGCTGCGCCCGGACATGCAATGGCTGGACGGCCGGGTGAAGGCGGCATTTGATGCATCCGACACGCTGGTGCTGGAGGTGATTTTGCCCACCGACCCCGCCGAGGTGATGGCGGTGATGGGCCCGCACATCGGCAATCCCGGCGCGCCGCCGCTGACCAGCCAGATGGAGCCCGCCCAGCGCGATGCCTATGTTGCGGCGGTCAAGGCGATTGGGGTCGATCCAGCGGTTTTCGAGGACGCCAAGCCATGGTTCCCCGCGATCAATCTGGCGATGGTGCCGCTGATGCAAGCAGGCTTTAGCCCCGACGCCGGAGCGGAGGCGGTGTTGACCACCGCAGCAAAAGCCAGCGGCAAAACGGTCACAGCGCTGGAAACGGCAGCGGAACAATTTGGCTTTTTCGGCGGCATGGCCCAGCCGGTGCAATTGGCGTTTCTGAATCAGACCGTTGCCGATCTGCCGAAAATGATGCCGCAATTTGAACAGTTGATGGCGCATTGGGCGGCGGGTGAGGCGGACGCGCTTGGCGCGATGCTGAACGCATCGATGGCCAACAATCCCGAGGTCGCCGACGTGCTGTTGTTTCAGCGCAACGCGCGGTGGGCAGAGTGGATCAAAGCGCGGCTGGACACGCCGGGCACGGTGTTTGTGGCGGTCGGCGCGGGCCATTTGGCGGGCGAAAAGAGCGTTCAGGATTATCTGGCAACCGCCGGAATTGTCGCCGAACGGTCTGACCAGCCGTGATGATCGCCCGGCGGTTGGCGGTGGCAGTGGGCGCGGCAGCGGCGGTGCTGCTGAGCGCCTGTGCGCCGCCGCCGCCGGTGCAATCGGCCA
>DAIUBZ010000211.1:0-3337 GCA_036846445.1 Sphingopyxis sp.
GTCGCAAAGGCGAAATCGGCATACCAGACATGTTCATACATATCGTCGGTCAGGATCAGCACCTGCGGGTGCCGGGTCAGCACCGCGCCCAGCGCCGCCAGTTCCGCCGCGCTATAGGCCGCGCCGCTGGGGTTGGACGGCGAGTTCAAAATGACCCAGCGGGTGCGCGGGGTGATGGCGGCGTCCAACTGGTCGGGGGTGATTTTATACCCCTGTGCCGCTCCGGCGGCGATAAACACCGGGGTGCCGCCCGCAAAGGCCACAATGTCGGGATAGCTGACCCAATAGGGCGCAGGCACAATCACCTCATCGCCCGGTTCGGTCGTGGCCACCAGCGCGTTGAACAATGTATGTTTGCCGCCGACATTCACGCTGATCTGGTCCGGGGTGAAGGCGAGGCCATTGTCGCGGCGAAACTTGCCCGCCACCGCATCCTTGAGCGCCGCCGTGCCATCGACCAGCGTATATTTGGTCTGGCCGCTGCGAATCGCCTCGATCGCGGCGTCCTTCACAAAATCCGGCGTGTCAAAATCCGGCTCGCCCGCCGACAGGCCGATCACATCCACCCCGGCGGCTTTCAGCGCGGCGACCCGGGCGGTCATCGCCAGGGTGGCGGACGGCTGGATGCGGCCCATGGCGGCGGACAGGCGGGGGGCGGTCATGGCAATTCCTTTGGCGGGGGCGGCTGATCGCGCTGGCCCTAGCGGCAAGTTGCGGTGCGGGCAACCGGCGGGGGTGCCCCCCGGCGGCTGTGACCAGCCGCTTTATGCGTCCTTCGCTGTTGCCAACCGCGCGGGTATCAGGCCGCGCAGCGCATTGCCCACAAAAAAGCCGTCCGCCAGATCCGCCAGCCGCAGGCTGGATTCGCGGGCCCGGCCCCGCGCCAGCAAATCGGCGCGGAGCACCCCGGCCAGCAGGCCAAGCTCGGATGGCGGGGTGAGCAACAGCCCTTCGCGTTCCACGAAAATATTGGTGAAACTGCCCTCGGTCACAAAGCCGTCGGCATCGGTCAGCACCACCTCGAACGTGCCAACCGCCGTGCGGGCGTCGTCATAAAAAGCGCGGTCAGAGGTCTTGTAGCGCAGCCGGATATCATCGCGCGCCACCCCGAGCACGGCCGGGGCGACCGCCACCGGCCGGTCCGCCAGCCGGGGCAGATCGTCCACCGCAATCGCCAGCGCGCCCGACCGCGCCAGCCGCAGCCGCACCCGCGCCGCCCGGGGGGTGCGCAGCGCCGCCGACTGGAGCAGGTTGCGGGCGCTGTGCCGGTCAAAGGCAAAGCCAAGCTCCGCCGCGCTGCGGCTGAGCCGCGCCATATGGCCGTCCAGCAGCACAATCCCGTCCACCGGGTCGTGGCGCATGGTTTCGATCAGATCAAATGTCGGTGCCGCCGCCGCCACAAATCCCCCCTTGGCCAAACATTCCTGCCATTCGGCTGCTGGCACACTGTCGGCCACAATGCCACTGCCCATCGCCAGATGGGCAGCTTGAAGGCGGCCCATCGCCAGATGGGCAGAATGAACGGTGCCCATCGCCAGATGGGCAGAATGAGGGCGGCCCGGCGCATCCAGCGGCGGCGCGGGATCGAAGATCAAGGTGCGAATGGCAACATTGAACGCCGCCGCCCCGTCCGCGCCAAGATAGCCGATGGAGCCGGTATAGACCCCGCGCGGCCCGGTCTCCTGCTCCGCGATAATTTCCATCGCCCGCACCTTGGGCGCGCCGGTGATCGACCCGCAGGGAAAGGCGGCGGCCAGCACATCCACGCCGTCCGCGCCGGGCACCAACCGGGCGGTCACGTCGGACACCATCTGGTGGATGGTGGGAAATGTCTCCACCCGGAACAGGTCCGGCACCTCAACACTGCCCGGCATGGCCACCCGGGCCAGATCGTTGCGAATGAGATCGACGATCATCAGATTTTCCGCGCGCTGTTTGGGGTCAGCGGCCAGCGCGGCCACGGCGGCGGCATCGGCGGCGGCGTCGGCCCCGCGCTGCGCGGTGCCCTTCATCGGGCGGGCAATCACCCCGCCATCGGCGCTGAGCGCAAAAAACAGCTCTGGCGACAGCGAGGCAATTGCCTGCACCCCGGTCCAGACAAATGCGCCATAGCCCGCCCGCGCCTGCGCCCGCAGCCGGGCATAAGCGGCCAGCGGGCTGCCGCGCACCGCCACGCTGGCGGCAAAGGTCAGATTGGCCTGATAAATGTCGCCCGCCGCAATCGCCGCCTGGACCGCCGCGACCCGGGCCAGATAATCATCCCGCGCCATCAGCGGCTGCGGCGCGCCCAGCCACGCCCCGCCGGGGTCGGGCAACCGCGCCGCCACCGCATCGGGGGCGATCCGCTCCATCGCGGCAAACAGGCCAAACCACGCCAGCGGAGCCGCACCGGGCCGGTGCAGCGCGGGATCGCAGGGCGAATGGCGAACGGCGGCGGCAAAGCCCGCCCCGGCGTCATAGGCAAAATAGCCCGCCGCATGCAGCCCGGCCCGGCGCGCCGCCCGCAAATCGTCAAGCAACGCCGGAATGTCAGCGGGAGTCGCGGCGGTCAGCACGGCGGCGGGACAGTGAAACAGCCGCGCCGGGACCGCGCCGACCGCCCGCGCATCATCCAGCAGGACAAATGGCCCCTCCAGCGCCGCCAGCGCGCCGCCGCCATCCCCTTTGCTGCTGCTCGATCCGGCCACCATGACGCGCATCTAGCCCCGCCGCCGCCGCCGCGCCAGAGGCTGAACAGCGGCGGTGGGACGGCGACCCGGCAGGTTGCGGCCAAAAAACCGCCGAATCGCCGGAAAAGCGCCGCTCACAGGCTTGACTCCCCTGCTGTCGGCTGAAACACTCAATCACTCGCAATCGGAGCCGCGCGATGGCCATCATCTCTGTCAATGCCCGTCCTGGTTCGCGCGATAGCTGGGCGCGTCCGCGCCGCGCGCTGGCGCATCCGCGCCAACTGGCCCGGCGGATGAGCCGCCATCTGGCGCTGGCGCTGCTGGCCTTTGCCGGGCTGCAAATCTGGCTGCTGGCGGCGGGGTTGAGCGCGGGTTTGCCGATTGGATTTGCCGCCTTTGCGCTGGCGCTGCTGGTGCTGGTGGCGGTGCCGCTGGCCAGCCGGACCGAAGCACATTGGCAGCGGCTGGGCCGCGAGGCGCTGCCCTGCCCTGCGCTGGAGCAGCAGTGGCGGCGGACGGCGGCGCGGCTGTGGCTGGGCGCTGCGGCCCTGCCGCCGCTGTGGATTGGCCTGGCGCTGCTGGCCTCTCGGCTGCTCGGCAGCTAAAGCGCGTTTCGACCTGATTGAATCCGGTCGAGCGCTCTAATCCCCCTGCGTTGCCGCGATTTC
>DAIUBZ010000211.1:3347-3777 GCA_036846445.1 Sphingopyxis sp.
GAGGCGCTGCCCTGCCCTGCGTTGGAACGAAACTGGCGGCAAACGGCCGGGCGGCTGTGGCTGGGCGTTGCCGCCCTGCCCCCGCTGTGGATTGGGCTGGCGCTGCTGGGATCGCGGGCGCTGGGCAGCTAGTGGTTGGGCCGATATTCCGAGGGACGGAATGTCGAGGTCAATCCACTAGTCAGCCGATCCGCGCGGCGCAGCGGCGCGGGCCAGCCGGTCGTTGATCGCCGCGCCCAGCCCGTCCATGGGCACGCTGGCCACCGCAATGGCCCGCCGGTCGCTGGCGTCGGCACGGTGCAGCGCATCGAACAGGCGCGCCGCCGCCGCGATCAAGTCGCCGTTGGCCGACAGATTGTCATCGCCGTCCAGCACGCCAAAGCCAATGCCCCATTCATCGGCGGCAAAATCGCGCGCCGCCAGCCGCAGC
>DAIUBZ010000212.1:0-3760 GCA_036846445.1 Sphingopyxis sp.
GCGACTTGTTTGTGTTCAGATACAAACTCGGCAAAGTGGCCGAAGCTGAGGGCGATGTGTCCCGCGCCCTCACCCAATATCAGGCTGCGGCGGCGGTGATGGCGGCGCTGTGCGGGCAATGGCCCGATCATCCCGGCTTTGCCCGCGATCTGGCGCTGGTGCGCGGCCTGATCGCCCGGCTGGACCCCGGTGGATAGGAACAGGGGGCGAACAAAAGCCTGTCCTACCGCCCGCAATTTTGCCATCATCGGCCCAATTGCGGCGGGATGGGAGCGAATATATGGCCAGGCGGGTGCGGGATCAGGGCGCGGCGGGCGGCAGCGGGGGCGCCGGGGCGGTGGACGCGCCCCATCAGCCGGTGGCGCGGCGGCCCCGCCATGATGGCTGGACGCCGGAGCGGCAGACCGGATTTCTGGAGGCGCTGGCCAGCACCGCCTGTGTCCGCGCGGCGGCGGCGGCGGTGGGCATGTCGGCGGCGGGCGCCTATGCCCTGCGCGCCCGGCCAGAGGCGCAGGCGTTCCGGCTGGCGTGGGATGCGGCGCTGGACCTGGGCGTGCGGCAATTGGCCGATGCCGCCCTGTCGCGCGCGATCCACGGCGTGGCCCGCCCGGTGTTTTTTCAGGGCGAGCAAGTGGGCGAACGCCGCCATTATGACGAGCGGTTGACGCAGTTCATCCTGCGGCTGCGCGATCCGGCGCGCTTTGGCCGGTGGCGCGAGGGGCGCGAGGCGGTGCAGCATCCCGACGGCCCGGCGCTGATCTTTGCCCGGCTGAACGATCTGGCGGCGGTGGCGGCGTGGGACGGCGCGGCGGCGGGCACCCCCGCCCTGCCCGACCCCGCCATGCTGCGCGCCGCGCTGGCCGCAATGGGGCTGGGCGCGGCGCTGGATTTGGCGGCGGATGCGGATGCGGGGGGCGACGGAGCGGGGGCCAACGGGGCGGGGGGCGAAGCTGGCGCGCGGTGGGACGATGATGGTGGGCCGTGGTATGATGATACCGAGACATAGCGTCAACTTTGTCAACTTTGCCGCGCGGTGCGGGCCGCCGCTTGCCCCAACCCTTGTCACCACGGGCCGGAACGATTAGCGCGGGGCGGAGCAGGAGCATGAACCGATGACCGACCACGACACCCCCGCAGCCGCCGACACCCCGGCCGCCGACACCCCGCCGGATCGCATGTCGATCAACCCGCGCTCGCCATGGTTCAACATGGAATTGCTGCAACGCGGGGTCGGCATTCGCTTCAAGGGGGCGGTGCGGACCGATGTCGAGGAATATTGCCAGTCAGAGGGCTGGATCCGGGTGGCGGCGGGCAAGTCCAAGGACCGTTATGGCCAGGCGATGACGATCAAATTGTCCGGCCCGGTGACGGCATGGTTTGAGGATGTGGGCGAGCAGGCTTAGCGCGCGGCGACCGGGTCGCTGCGGGTCAAATCGGCGGCAATGGCGGCCAGGCCATTGCCCGGTTGCCAATCGGCCTTGGCCCAGCGCGGGGCGTCGGCGGCGGGGCGGCTGGCCGGGGCATAGATGAACCCGCGCACCGGATTGCTGCGCAGGCCCAGATCGCCGCTGCTGGCATACCACACCCGCACCGCGCTCCAATCGCCCGCCGCGCTGACGTCCACGGCGCGCACGCCGCGCTCGACCTGGCCCCGGCGGCCATTGATGCGCGACCAATTGGCGTGGTCGATCAGGATTTCGCGGTCGTTGATGACCTTGGCAACCACCGCGACATGGCCCAGCGGCATGGCCCGGGTCGGGGCCATTGCCATCACCGCGCCAACTGCGGGGCGCTGGCCGCGCTCATAGCGCCCGGCGGCCTGGTCCCACCAGCTGTGGGCATTGCCGAACAGCTCAACCCCCGATGCGGCGCGGGCAAAGGGCACGCATTGCAAATTGGCGGCCAGCGCGGGCGCTGCGCTGGCCAGACCAGCAGCAGCGGCGATGGCCAGGATCAGGCGGCGTGGTGCGGAGATTGTCATGGCGGTGCGACCCGGGTTGGTGTGATCGCCAAGCCATGGTCCGCGCCGCGCGCCGCCGCCAGCGCCAAGCGGCCAGCGGGGGCGGGATTGCGGCGAATGGCTGGGCAGGGTTCAGGCGGCACGGTTCGGCACCGCCTGCGCGGCAAACAGCGCCATCACATCGGTAGCGGGCATGGGACGGCCATAATAATAGCCCTGAATCTTGGCGCAGCCCAGCGCCTGAATCGTGGCCAGTTCCGCCTCGGTCTCCACCCCTTCGGCGGTGGTGGCCATGCCCAGACTGTCGGCCAGCGCGACGACCGCGCGGATGATGGCGATGGATTCGGGCACGCCCTTGGACGCGCCGATCACAAAGCTGCGGTCCACCTTGATCGTGGAAAATTGGGTTTTGCGCAAATAGCCCAGCGAGGAATAGCCCGTGCCAAAGTCATCAAGGCTCAGCCGAATGCCCAGCGCCACCAGCTTGTCGAGCAAGCGCCCGGCGGCCCCGCCGTCCTGCAGGAACACGCTTTCCGTCACCTCAATCTCCAGCCGCCGGGGCGGCAGCCCGCTGTTCGCCAGCGCGGAGACGACCACCCCGGCAAAGCCCGGATCGGTCAGCTGGTCCGCCGACACATTCACCGCGACCTTGAGGTCGTGGGGCCAGCGGGCGGCTTCCTTGCACGCCTCGCGCAGCACCCATTCGCCGATGGCGCCGATCAACCGGGCATCCTCGGCCACCGGAATGAACATGGCGGGCGACACATTGCCCAGCGTGCGGTTGGTCCAGCGCAGCAGGCACTCAAATCCGTCGAGGCACCCGGTTTCGGTTTCCACCACCGGCTGGAAATTCAGGAAAAACTCGCCGCGCTCCAGCGCGCCGCGCAATTCCTGTTCCACCACCCGCCGCTCCTCGGCATGGGCGTGCAGGCTGGGGTCATAGCGCGAATGGCTGTTTCCGCCCGCCGCCTTGGACTTGTACAGCGCCAGATCGGCGTTGCGGGTCAGCAGTTCGGCGTCATTGCCGTCCTGCGGCGCGATGGCATAGCCGATGCTGGCGCCCACGAACAATTGATGATCCTCGACCAGAAATTGGCGGCTGATCTCCTGCACAATCGCATCGCACAACTGGGCGACAGTGTCTGGATCGGCGAGGTGCGGCATGACGATGGCAAATTCATCGCCGCCCAGCCGCGCGCACAGCGCAGGTGCCTTGACCAGCGCATTCAGCCGGGCCGCGACCTGCGCCAGCAATTGGTCGCCAATCGGATGGCCCAGCGTGTCGTTCACGGTCTTGAAGCGATCGAGGTCAATCATCACCATGGCCGACTGGCGTCCTTCGGTCCGCACCGCCCGCAGTGCCGCCGCCAACGCCTCATTCAGCGCCAGCCGGTTCGGCAGCCCAGTCAGGCTGTCCTGCCGCGCCATTTGCTGGATTTGGGCAGCGGAGGCATGTTTTTCAGTGACATCCGAGCCAACGCCACGAAAACCGGCAAATCTGCCCTGATCGTCCAGCCGGGGCGACGCCGACAATTGCCACCACGCGGGTTGATCGCCGACCATGACCGCCACCAGCAAGTCGGCAAAGCCCTCACGCCGCGACAATTTGTCGGCCAATGTCCGCAAGCTGGGGTGAAGATCCCCATGCGCCCATTTCGGCCCGGCCAGCAGTTCGAGCAGCAACATCCCCTCGGCATCTGCCGCACTGCGGCCCAGCGCCCGGGCCATGCGCGGCGACACTTCGTTCAGCCGCCGAAACTCATTGGTTTGCCACAGCCAGTCGGCACTGGTTTCCTCAAA
>DAIUBZ010000213.1:0-3732 GCA_036846445.1 Sphingopyxis sp.
CGGGCGCGATCGAGGCGCGGATCAACCGGCGCTACACCATTTATGCGGCGGATTTATAGCCGGCAGGGCTGGGCCGTTTTCCGCGCAAAAAGCCGCATGGTTAACCGCGTTTTTACCATGGCTGGCGCATGGCTGGCGCAGCATTTTGCTGGCTGGACATCCCATGACCCTGCTCGACCGCATCACCGACATGATTTTTGGCAACGCCCATGACGCCTGCTGGGCCGCCAACCAATTGGCGGCGCAGCAGGCGGTGACGAACCGCAATCTGCGTGAAAGCGGGCCATTGTCTGCGCTGCTGGCAGTGGGCGCGCTGTGGCTGTTCTGGGGCAGCCCCCAAATCGGACCGATTGCCGCAGCGGCGGCGCTGATCGTGGCGGCGCTCGCGGCGACGATAGCGTTGCTGCCCGGCGGCTGGGCGGCGGCGCGGCTGGCGGTCTCGCCGCCGCGCACCGCGATGATCCACATCGGCTATGCCGGGGCCAATGCGCTGGGCTGGGGCACGATTGGCATTGCCGCAATGGCCGGGGCGGCGGTGGCGGAGCAGATGTTCATCATTGCCCTGCTCGCTGGCGTGCTGGGCGCGGGCGGGCTGACCAACTTGCACAACCCGCGCGCGTCTTTGCTGTTCATGACATGTTTGGGCGGGGCGATGATCGTGGCGGGCACCCGGGCGGCTGTGCCGCTGCACCCCGCGTTCAGCCTGTGCATCATCGTCTATGTTGTCATGATGCATGTCGGCTTCCTGCGCATTCACAACGGTTTTCTCGATCAGGCGCGCGCCGCCGCCATGCTGGACGCAGCGCGGGCCGAGGCGGAGGCGGAGCGGGCCGCCCAGCACGCCGCCCGCGCCGCCGCTGACGCCAGTATCGCCGCCGCGCGCGAGGCAGAGCGCACCGCCGCCGAGGCCGCCCGCCGGGCCGCGATGGTGGCTTTGGCGGAAAATTTCCAGTCCAGCCTGATGGCTGCCGTCACCAGCATCGCCGCCGGGATGGCGCAATTGCACAGCGCCAGCGCGGCGATCGACCAGATCACCCGCAGCGCCAGCGGCCGGATCGACACCATCCGCCGCTCGGCATCCGAGGCACATGGCGCGGTCGAACAAGTGGCGGGGGCGGCCAGCCAGATGCGGGACGCCGTGCGCTATATTCATGATGAAGTCACCAGCCAGACCAGCGCCGCCGCCGGGGCCGCCCACGCCACCGGCGCGGGGGTGGCGGCGGTGCGGGCGCTGAATCAGGACGCCAGCGGCATGGTCAGCCTGGTCCAGATGATCGAGGCGATTGCCCGCCAGACCAATATGCTGGCGCTCAATGCCAGCATCGAGGCCGAACGGGCGGGCGGCGCGGGGCGCAGCTTTGCTGTGGTGGCGCGCGAGGTGAAGGCGCTGGCGACCCAAGCCCAGCAAGGCATCGCCGGAATCGCCGAATTTGTGCTGGGGGTGCAGCAACGCATGGCGCTGGCCGACAGCAGTATGGCCGAGGTGGCGGGTGAGGTGGGCAATATCACCAGCCGCGCCGCGCAAATCGCCGCCACCGTCGACCAGCAAAGCCAGGCCACCCGCGCCATCGACGCCAATGCCGCACTGGCCGCATCCTTCAGCCGCAGCGTGGCGACCGCCACGGACAATATGGCCCAGCAAACCCTGGAAACCACCGCCGTGGTCAGCCAGCTTGGCGATGTCGCCAGCGCGCTGACCCGCGAGGCGCAAAATCTGCAGGACATGGGCGACGCCTTCATGGCCCGCCTGCGCGCGGCATGACCGCCTAAACCGGGATTGCGGTGGTGAACTTCACCCGGCGATAGACGATATTGGTGGTGGTGCGGGCGATATAAGCGCGCGTCAATATGTCGCTTTGCACCCACGCGTCAAACTGCGCCATGTCGGCAAAATGGCCGATAATGATGAAATCGGCCTCGCCGGTCACGGTATAGCATTGGGTGATATGGGGGCAGGCCATGATGTCGGCGGAAAAAGCGGCATAGGTCGCCCGGCTTTCGGTGCCAAAGCGCACCGCCATGATGATGCCAATGCCGAGGGCTGAGGGGTCCACCAGGCTGACATCGGCGACGATCATGCCCGCGCGGCGCAGCCGCCCGACCCGGCGCCGCACCGCTGGTTCGGACAGCCCAACCGCCGCGCCAATCGCCGCCATGGGTTGGCGATTGTTGCGTTGCAGCGCCGCCAGAATCGCCCGGTCAAAATTGTCGATCATTGCGGCATGATGGCGTAATCCGCCGATCATGTCATGATATTTGCCAAATAAACGTCGTATGACGACGAATTTTGATCGTTTTTGGCGACCCCAACCGGGCTAGTCTCGCGCCAGCCACCCGCTCAGAGGATGCCGCGCCAATGTCCCACGCTTCCCCCATGCGCCCCGCCCTTGCAATCGGCGCGGCGGCCCTGATCCTGATGGCGGCGGCCACGGCAATGGCCGGACGCGCCGGGCCACCGGGGCCGCCGCCGCCGGGCCCCGCCGCCCCGGAACTGTTCTTGCCGCGCCAGCTTGCGGCCAGCGGCAAAATCACCCTGACCCCCGGCTTCACCCCCGATGGCCAGCGGATGTATTTTTCCCAAACCCCGTGTTTGCCGATCTGGGAATGTCCGCAAGCGTTGCTGGTGATCGACCGGCGGCCAGATGGCGGGTGGGGAACGCCCCGGCCGATTGATCTGGGCCGACCCGGGCGCGCCGAATATCCCAGCGTATCGCCCGACGGCCGCCACCTGTATTTTTCATGGTCAGCAGACCGGCCCGAATATGCCGGGCGGGACATCAGCGACAATTTCGACCTGTGGCGGCTGGACCTTGACCGGCCCGGCGCTGCGCCCGTTTGGCTGGATGCGCCCGATCTCAACCGGGTGCGCGAGGGGCGGGTGAAGCGGCTGCGCTACGTCAACAATGAAACCGCGCCGGTGCTCACCCGGTCGGGCGATCTGTATTTCTGGAGCGAGCGGCTGGATGCCATCGGCGAACGGGACATATTTGTCGCCCGCGGCGATGGGCGCGGCGGGTTCCGCGCGCCGGTGCCGCTGCCGGCCCCGATCAACAGCGCGGGGCGCGAAGACAGCAGTTGGGTGTCGCCCGATGGCCAGATATTGCTGTTCGCGTCGCGCGATCGGGGCGGCTGCGGCGGCAGCGATCTGTTCATTGCCCGGCGGCTGGCGGGGGATGCGGGGTGGAGCCAGCCCCGCAACCTGGGCTGCGGGATCAACTCAGCCGCCGACGAAGGCGCAGCGACCCTGATCCCCGGCACCAACCGGCTGGTGTTCATGTCGTCGCGCGCCGCACCGGGGCTGGCCTCCGGCACGGTGGCATTGTGGACTGCCCCACTCGCCCTCCCTCTCGCCAGCCCGCGCTGAACGCCGTATATCCCGGCGGTGTCTGCCTCCGCCATGCCCTTTCCCCCGGATGCCCCCTCTGCGGCGCAGCAGCGGCATGCGCTGCGCTTTGTGCTGGCGACGCTGTTTTTGAACGCCATGGCCTTTGGCATCATCATCCCGGTGATGCCGCCGCTGGTGATGGCCATGGCGGATGTCAACATTGCCCAGGCCACCGCGATTGGCGGCTGGCTGGCGGTGACATTTGCGGTGATGCAATTTGTCTGTTCGCCCATTTTGGGCAATTTGTCCGACCGGTTTGGCCGCCGCCCCGTCTTGCTGGGGGCATTGCTGGGCATGGCGCTGGACTTTTTGTTGCTGGCCTTTGCCGCCAATCTGGCGTGGCTGTT
>DAIUBZ010000214.1:0-3730 GCA_036846445.1 Sphingopyxis sp.
ATCGCGCAGCACATTGATGATATTGTTGCCGCCGGTTTGCAGCGGCGCCAGCGGCGTCGACAAAGTGTTCAGCCCGCCGACCAGCGGATTAACCGAAGCATCGACATAGGTGGCCGCACAGCATTTTTCATCGCGCGAGGTGAAATCGGCGATCAGGCGGACGGTGACATCGTCGCTGGGTTCAAACAGCAATTGGCCGCGCAGGAAAAAGCGGTTGCGGTCGTTCACATCGGTGTTGTTGGTCGTGTCGGTGTAAAATCCGTCGCGGCGCACATATACCCCGTCGATCCGCGCCGCCACTTTATCGGTCAACGGCCCGGTGATGCTGGCCCCCAGCCGCAGGAAATTGAAATTGCCATAGGTCGCCTCACCCGATGCGCCAAAGCTGAACTCCGGCGCCTTGGAGTAAATCGAGATCAGGCCGGCCGACGAGTTGCGCCCGCCCAGCGTGCCTTGCGGCCCGCGCTGCACCTCGACCCGGTCAATCTCGCCGAGTTCATTCAGGCCAATGCCCGACCGCGAGCGATAGACGCCGTCGATGAACACCGGCACCGAGCTTTCCAGCCCGGGATTGTCCCCCACCGTGCCAATGCCCCGGATGCGGGCCGAACCATTGGCCTCTGACCCGGTCGATGACACCAGCAGCGACGGTGCCACCTGATTCAGTTGGCGAATGTCATTTGCGCCGCTGTTTTGCAGGGTTTCGGAATTGACCGCCGAAATCGCCACCGGCACATCGGCCAGCCGCTGCGACCGGCCCTGCGCGGTGACGACAATGTCCGCCTCAACCGCGGCGGCGCTGTCGTCCGGCGTGGTTTGGGCGGCAGCGGGGGCGGTGATTGCCGCTAGGGCAAGCACGAAAAATGATGAATTGGTGACAAATTTCCGGCTCATGGCATCGCTCTCCTGTCGTTTTTTGTGGTTGTTTGGTCAAGCTATGCACAAATTCAGGCCGTCGCCAAGCGGTTAACCGATGTGCCGCATTGTCCCCCGGCGCTGTGATATTTTTGCATCATCGCCACCGGGCGGGAACCACAGCAAATTGTCCGGGGTGGGCACCAGCGCGCGATACGGCCCGCGCATCTGGGCCGCGATCACCGCGTCGCCCACATCCATGCCGCCGGCCATGCTGCCAAAGGCGGGCAGGATCATCCGGCTGGCCGATACCGCGAAACAGCGCCGTGCGCCGCCACCCCCGCGCAGCCGCAATTTCGGGTGATAATGCCCCGATATTTCCGGGCGCGGATCGGCGGGGTCAGCGGCGTGGCGCAGCACGACATCGTCCACCACCAACTCGTCCGCCACCGCCCCGCCCCAGCAATCGCCCGACAGCCCGTCATGGTTGCCCGCGACAAAGGTGACGGCATGGGCGCTGGTCAGGCGGCGCAGGGCGGCGGCGGCGGCGGCGGGCATCCGGCCATTTGCGGCGGGGTCGTGGAAACTGTCGCCCAGACACCAGATCGCCGCCGCGCCCAGCGCCCGCGCCAGCGGTCCCAGCGCATCCAGCGTGGCCGCGCTGTCATAAGGCGGCAGAAATTGGCCCCCTGCGGCATAGCTGCTGGCCTTTTCCAGATGGAGGTCGGCCACGATCAGTGCGCGGTGACGGGGCCAGAACAGCGCCGGGGCGGCGGGCACCAGCCAGTCGTGCCCGGCAAAGGTCAGGGGATGGGCGGCGGCCATGGCCCGGCGCTTATCCCGGCTGGCCAACGCCCGCAAGCGTGGCCAATTCCTCGGCGGCAGCCGCCAGCAGCAAATCGCTCGTCGCGCTGCTGGCAACATGTTCGCGGCCAACCAGCGCCAGCACCGGCACCGCCAGCGGGCTGATCTGCGGCAGGGCGCGGTGGACCAGCGTGTCCGCCGCCCGGTCCAGCAAATCGCCCAGCCGCGCCGCATCGGTCATCCGGCCCCGGGCATCGGCCCAGGCCGCAGCCAGCAGCACATGGTCGGGCTGATATTTGCGCAGCACATCAAAAATCAGATCGGTGGAAAATGTCACTTGTCGCCCGGTTTTGCGTTTGCCGGGATGTTGGCGCTCGATCAGCCCGCTGATGACCGCCACCTCGCGAAATGCGCGGCGCAGCAGGCTGGATTGCTCGACCCAGCGGACAAAATCCTCGGCCAATATGTCGCGGCCCACCAGCGCGGCCGGATCGGTGACCGGATGCACCGACCAGATCGCCAGCGCATAATCGGACGCGACAAAGCCGATGGGGGCCAGCCCCAGCCGCTCCATCCGCTGAGTCATCAACAGCCCCAGCGACTGGTGGGCATTCCACCCCTCAAACGGATAAAGCGCCAGATAATGACGGCCCTGGTGGGGAAATGTCTCGGCCAGCAATTGCTGCGGCTCTGGCACGTGCGACACCCGCGCCTGCACCGCCAGCCATTCGCGCACGTCGGCGGGCAGCCGCGACCAGCCCGCCGGATCGGCCAGCAACCCCCGCACCCGCGCGGCAAGCTGGGTTGTCAGCGCGATGCGCCCGCCATTGTAACTGGGAATGCGCGCCGGGCGGCTGGTCGCCCGGACCTGCAATTCCTCACCGCGCAGGCCTTCGACCTCCAGGCTCAGGCCCGCAAAGGTAAAAGTGTCGCCGGGCGACAAGGTGCTGGCAAAATATTCCTCCACCTTGCCCAGCCGCCGGCCATTTTTGAACCGCACATCCAGCATCGGGGCATCAACGATCGTGCCAGCATTCAGCCGGTGCTGAACCGCCAGCCGGGGGTGGGCGAGCCGCCACCGGCCCGGACCATCAGGGGCCAGCCGGGCAAAGCGATCATAGGCCGCCAGCGCATAGCCGCCGTCGCGGGCAAAGCCGAGCACGCGGTCAAACGCCGCCGCATCGATGCCGCGATAGGGCCATGCCCCCTGCACCTCGGCCAGCAGCTCCGCCGCATCAAACGGCGCGGCGCAGGCAACCGCAATGATATGCTGGGCCAGCACATCCAGCCCGCCGGGGCGCAGCGGCTCGCCATCCTGTTCGCCCGCCGCCATGGCGTCGAGCGCCGCCTGGGCTTCCAGATATTCAAAGCGGTTGCCCGGCACGATCACTGCCTTGCTGGGCGTATCCAGCCGATGATTGGCCCGGCCAATCCGCTGGAGCAGCCGCGACGTGCCCTTGGGCGCGCCCATCTGGATGACCAGATCGACCTCGCCCCAATCCAGCCCCATATCCAGGCTGGCGGTGGCGACCAGGGCGCGCAACGCACCGCTGGCCATCGCCGCCTCGGCCCGCTGCCGCGCCTCCGGGTCCAGACTGCCGTGGTGAATGGCGATGGGCAAGGCGGCGTCATTCGCTTTCCACAGCAATTGGAAAATCAGCTCGGCCAGCCCGCGCGTGTTGCAGAATATGATGGTGGCGCGGTGGGCGGCAATCAACGCCATCACTTGCGGCACCGCCCAGCTTCCGGCATGGCCCGCCCATGGCACCCGGTCGTCGGGGCGCAAAATCTCGACCACCGCCGGGGCTGCCGCCTCACCGCTGACCAGCCGCACCGCGCGCGCATCGCCGCCGGGGGCCAGCCAGGCGCGATAGGCATCGGGGTCGGCGATGGTGGCGGACAGGCCCACCCGCTGCACCGCCGGGTTGATCGCCGTCAAGCGCGCCAGCGACAGCGCCAGCAAATCGCCGCGCTTGCCCCCGGCAAAGGCGTGGATTTCGTCGACAATGACCCGGCGCAGCCCGGCAAACAGGGCAAAGCTGTCGGGATAGGACAGCAGCAGCGACAGCGA
>DAIUBZ010000215.1:0-3726 GCA_036846445.1 Sphingopyxis sp.
CGCTGGGCATTGGTGCCAATGCCGATGTGCGGGCGGGGTCGGTGCTGGCGCTGGGCGCTTGCCCCCTGCCCTATGACCTGATCTTGCTGGACCCGCCCTATGGCAGCGGGGCCGCCGCAGTGGCGCTGGACAAATTGCTGCGGCTGGGCTGGATTGGCCCGGCAAGCTGGATTGCCGCCGAAACCGGGCGCGGTGAGGACGTCACTGTCAAAGGGCTGACGGTGGAAAGCGTCCGCGGGGTTGGCAAAGCACAATTGACGCTGCTCCGGGCCGAGGGCGACTGATTGCGGCGGCGCGGGCGGGCTTGCGCTGGCGGGCCATGTTCTCTAATCGTTCGCTGGTGAACCAGACCGTGCTGCCCCTGCCCGACCCCGCGCCCGAACCCGCCTATTTGCGCGGGCTGAACCCGCCGCAGCGCCAGGCCGTGCTGACCAGCGAAGGGCCGGTGCTGATGCTGGCCGGGGCGGGCACCGGCAAGACGGCGGCGCTGACCGCGCGGCTGGCGCATCTGATCGCCACCCGCCGCGCGTGGCCGTCGGAAATATTGGCGGTGACCTTTACGAACAAGGCCGCGCGCGAGATGAAGCACCGCATCGGCGGGATGATTGGCGATGCGGTCGAGGGGATGCCGTGGCTGGGCACATTCCACGCGATTGCCGCCAAAATGCTGCGCCGCCACGCCGAATTGGTGGGGCTGCACAGCAATTTCACGATTCTCGACACCGACGATCAATTGCGGGTGCTGAAACAATTGATTGAGGCGGAAGGGGTGGACGCGAAACGCTGGCCGCCCAAGCAATTGGCGGGGTTGATCGACCGCTGGAAAAACCGGGGGCTGACCCCGGCGGACTTGGATGCGGGCGACAATGAGGCGTGGGCCGATGGCAGGGGGCGGCATTTTTATGCGCTGTATCAGGCGCGGCTCCGCGCGCTGAATGCCTGCGATTTTGGTGATTTATTGTTGCATATGCTGGTGATTTTGCGCGGCCATGGTGATGTGCTGGCCGGCTATCAGGCGCGCTTCAAATATATCATGGTGGACGAATATCAAGACACCAATGCCAGCCAATATTTGTGGCTGCGGCTGCTGGCGCAGGGACGCAGCAATATTTGCTGTGTCGGCGATGATGACCAGTCGATTTACAGTTGGCGCGGCGCGGAGGTGACGAACATCCTGCGGTTCGAGCGGGATTTTTCCGGCGCGGCGGTCATTCGGCTGGAACAGAATTACCGGTCGACCCCGCAAATATTGGCGGCGGCGTCGGGCCTGATTGCCCACAACGGCAATCGGTTGGGCAAAACGCTGTGGACCGATGCGCCGCCGGGCGAGAAAGTTCAGGTGATGGGGGTGTGGGACGGGCCAGAGGAGGCGCGGCGGGTGGCCGAGCGGCTGGAGGACCGGCTGCGCGATGGTGCGGGGCTGAACGCAAGTGCCATTTTGGTGCGCGCCCAGTTCCAGACCCGCGAGTTTGAGGACCGGTTCATTGCCACCGGCCTGCCCTATCGCATCATCGGCGGGTTTCGCTTTTACGAGCGGGCGGAAATCCGCGATGCGCTGGCCTATTTGCGGCTGATTGCGTCCCCCGCCGACGATCTGGCGTTTGAGCGGATTGTCAACACGCCCAAACGCGGGCTGGGTGACAAGGCGCTTCAGGCGATTTTCCTTGCCGCGCGCGCCGATGGGGTGCCGCTGGCGCGGGCGGCGGCGCGGCTGTGCGAGGGGCAGAGCGCGCTGACCCCACAGGCGCGCCGGGGGCTGGCGGGCTTTGTCGCGGGCCTGCGCCACTGGCAGGAACAGGCGGCAGTGCTGTCCCACGCCGCTCTGGCCCAATTGGTGCTGGACGAATCCGGCTATACCGCGATGCTTCAGGCCGACCGCAGCGTCGAGGCCGCCGGACGGCTGGAAAATTTGGCCGAACTGGTCCGGGCCATGGAAGAATATGACAGTCTGGAGGCATTTTTGGAGCATGTCAGTCTGGTGATGGACCGTGACACCAGCGAGGATGCCGATCAGGTCACGATCATGACCATCCATGCCGCCAAAGGGCTGGAGTTTGACGATATTCATCTGGTGGGCTGGGAGGACGGGGTGTTTCCGTCGCAGCGGGCGCTGGATGAAGGCGGCACCGCCAGCCTGGAAGAGGAGCGCCGCCTCGCCTATGTGGCGGTGACCCGGGCGCGGCGGCGCTGCACCATCTGGCACGCGGCCAACCGGCGAATTTACGGCCAGTGGACCAGCAGCATCCCCAGCCGGTTTATCGCCGAATTGCCAGCCGAACACATTGACCGCGTGGAAACGATGAGCGGCGGCGCCAGCATGTGGCAGGCGAATTGGACGGCCAACGCCGACCCCTTTGCCCATGTGGCCCAGCATTTTGGGGCGCGCGGCGGCCTGCCCGGCACCCGGGGACCGGCGTGGACCCGCGCGGCGGCGGCGGCGGCGAATCCCGCCAATTTGCCCACCACCGCCACCCGCGCGCCGCCGCCCAGCGAACGCGCCCCGGCGGCGGCCGTCGGTGCGTTGCCCCGCCGCGATCTGGTGATCGGGATGCGGGTGTTCCACGACAAATTCGGCTATGGCCAGATTGACGATATCGACGGCAACAAGCTGGAGGTGGCATTTGACCAGGCGGGCACCAAGCGGTTGCTCGACACCTATATCACCATCGTGTGACGCTTATTCGGTCACAATGGCATTTGCAGGCCACTGGTGGTGCGGAACGTCGGCAGCCCGCCCTTGCTGGCGTCCAGCCGCCGCATGATATCCTCGCGGCTGGCCATGCCGCCGGTGGGCAAACCCGCCTGCGCCAGCAGATAGGACGGCACCCGGTGCCGGGTGCACAGCCCGCCATCGCCGTCATCGACCAGCAATTCCTCAAACTCCACGCCCTGTTGCATGATGTGCGAGCGGCGCACGGTGCTGACCGCCAATTGCCCTTCGCCAAAATCAATCACAAATTGGGTGCCGATGGGCACGTCCATAATCCCCTCGATCAGCGCGCCGGATTTGGACAGATTGCGGATGATCATCGGGTAATAATGGTTTTCATGAATGGCACCGGCGCGGCGGAACATGGAAATGCGCGGGTGGCGCTGGCGCGGCGGGCCGGTGGGTTCGATCACCCAACTGCCATCGGCGACCGCGGCGGTCAAACTGGCGTCGGGAATCGCCTCGCTATATACAAACCCCTGAATCTGACTGACGCCCAGCGCCTGGATCATCGCGAGCTGGTCGAGCGACTCAATCCCCTCAGCCGTGGTTTCCATCTCCAACGCCTCGGACAGCGCGACGATGGAAGTGATAATCGCCTGATTGCGTGACCCGGGGTCGGTCATGCCGCGCACAAAGCTCTGGTCGATCTTGATCTTGTCGAACGGCGCCGATTTCAAATAGGATAATGACGAATAGCCGGTGCCAAAATCATCGAGCGCCAGCCGGACGCCGAGACCCTTTAACCTTTTGAAAATCTCATCAGTTTCCTTGCTGTCGTTCAGAAACACGCTTTCGGTGATTTCCAGCTCCAGCCGGTCCGCCTCCAGCCCGCTGTTCGCCAGCGCGCTCAGGATGATTTTGGTCAGCGCCGGATCCATGAATTGCACCGGCGATACATTGACCGCCACCCGCATCTTGCCCGGCCACTGCGCCGCATCGGCACAGGCCTGGCGCAATACCCATTCGCCAAGGCGTTTGATCAGATCCGTGTCTTCGGCAATCGGGATGAACAG
>DAIUBZ010000216.1:0-3714 GCA_036846445.1 Sphingopyxis sp.
CTGCCGGATGGGGCGTCTTGCGGCGCCAGCGGTGGCCCGGCGCTGGTGGCCACTTGCGACCGGTTACTGGCCCAAGTTGACCGCCGCCTGCGGCGCAGCGTTGGGCATGATTCGCCAGATCGCCCCGTTCAAATCGCCCGCCAGCCGGTATTTTTCCGGATCGGTCGTCAGCATATACAGATAACCATCCGGGCCCAGCCGGATATCCCGCACCCGCAGTGGCGGGATGGCATATTGGGTTTGCCCCACCACCTTGCCCGCCGCGTCCAGATCGATGCGGAACAGGCCGCCGGGATTGGGCCGCCCGCTGACCCGCAGCCCGCCAGCCAGCAAATCCCCATTCCATTCCGGATAACGCTCACCGCGATACAGGATCAGCCCCGATGCGCCGATGCTGGGGGTCCACGCCACCATCGGATCGACCATCCCGGCCAATGTCGTGTGCGGGCTGACCGGCTCTTTGCGCTCGCCATAATTCACGCCGTGGGTGACCAGCGGCCAGCCATAATTGCCGCCCGGCACCATCAGATTGACCTCATCGCCGCCTTGCGGCCCATGTTCGCTGGAATAAATCCGCCCGCTCGGGCCGTCGACAAACAGGCCCTGGACATTGCGGTGGCCATAGGTCCAGATTTCCGGTGCTGCCTCTGGCCGCCCGAGCAACGGATTGTCGAGCGGCGGGCTGCCGTCGCGGTTGATGCGAACGATCTTGCCAAAATAAGTGTCGAGATTTTGCGCCTGTTCCCGGATCAGCCGCCCCTCATAGCTGGCGGGCGGATTGCCGCCGTCCCCGATGGATATCAGCAGCGTCTTGTCCGGCAAAAACGCCAGCCGCGACCCATAATGCTGGCCCCGGCTCTTGGTCTGCGTCACCTCGAAAATCACCTTGAGGTCGGTGAGCCTGCGCCCCACCAGCCGGGCGCGGGCCACCCGGGTGCGATTCGCTTCCTCCACGCCGTGCGCGTAGCTGAGGTAAATCATCTGGTTGCTCGCAAAATCCGGGTCAATCGCCACGTCCAGCAGCCCGCCCTGACGCGCCGCAAACACCGGCGGCAGCCCCGCCACCGGGCGCGGATCCAGCCGGCCATTCCGCGAAATCAGCCGCAGCCGCCCGGGCAGCTCTGTCACCAACGCCCGGCCATCGGGCAACCACACCAGCGACCACGGCCCCTCCAGCCCGGTGACAAATGGCTCCAGCCGGATGCGGTCGGACCGGACAATCGCCGCCGGATCCACCGCCGCAATCGGGGCCGCGCCGGGTGCGGTCACAGCCGCCGCCGCCGCGGCGCCTGCGGGCGTCGCCGCCGCCAGTCCGGCGATCATCGCTGTTGTCGCCAACCATTTCATTTGCACACACCTTCCGCTGGATCGGCCCCGCACCGGGGCATGCTGGTCACGCGCTGCCGCCTATAACGCCGCGCGCGCCACCGCATCAACGCCGGTGCGGACAGCAAGTTCATCATTGTCGGGCGTATCACCGCTGGCACCAATTGCCCCGACGATCTGCTGCCCCACGCGAACCAAATGGCCGCCCGCCGCCGCCGCCATTTTGCCATCGGCAATCACGTTCAGGCTGGCGGCGAAATTGGGACGGGCCTCGGCCATGTCCTGATAAGCGCGCGAATCAGCCCCCAGCCCCAGCGATGTCCACGCCTTGGCCCGGGCAATGTCACAGCGCAGCATCGTCGCGCCATCTTCCCGTTCGGCACAGACCAGATGGCCGCCCGCATCCAGCACCACAATCGCCAGCGGCTTCATGCTGTGGTCGCGGGCACAGCGCCGCGCGGCGTCGACCATCTTTTTCGCATTCTCAATCGTCAGCATCTGCGCCTCCTGTCGGCCGCATCTCACGCAAGCAGGACGATGCTGTCGCCGCCGGTGGCCAGCGTCTCATATGGTGAAACAACTGCCTGCCGGATCCGCTGATCCGGCAGGCAAAGGGGCGTGGCCGCATCAGAAGCGCGCGCGCACCCCAGCCTGATAGGTCGCGCCATAATCCTCGATTCGCGAATAAATCCCGGCACGGAAAAATGCCCGGTCCTGCGCGCCGTTGATATTGTTGGCGTCAAAGTAAATCTGGAACGTCTTGGTGATGTCCCAGCGCACATTGACGTCCATGCTGAACCGGCTGCGCTCCAAAATGTCGCTCGCTTCCTCGGCGAGGCCCAAAAAGCCGCCGTTCAGTTCCACCAGCCGCTCGCCGCTGTAATTGCCGGACCAGCGGATGCTGAACGCATCATTTTCCCAGCCCAGCGACACATTGCCCACCACATCAGACTGGTCAGGCAGGGTGAAGGTGCGGCCGACCACCGCGTCCCGGGCCGAGCTTTTCGACAAGGTCGCGTTGGCGTTGACGAACAGACCGCTCAGCACGCCGGGCAGCGACCGGAAAAAATGCTGATAGCTCAATTCCACCCCGTAAACCGTGGCCTTGTCGCCATTGATATAGGTGCGGCCAGCAAACACGCCGCCGCCCGCCGGTTCAAACTCGGTGCCCGGGGTAAACCCCAGATTGGCGACGCTGTTGCCGGTAAAGGTCACGGGGACGATGAAATTGGTGATGTCCTTGTAAAAACCAGCGGCCTGCACAAACACATCCTTGCTGGGATACCAGGCGATGGAGGCATCAATCTGCCGCGCCTTCAACGCCTCCAGCTGCGGGTTGCGCAGATCATCCGCTTCGCGCCGGAACCGGCGCAGCGCGTCGGCGGCGGCCAGCGAATTGAGCACCGTCGGCACCACCAATTGCCCGCCGTCGATCAGCGTCTCGGTGGTTTCCGTGGTGCGAATGCGCGAAATCGCCGTGGCCTCGTCAAAATCCGGCCGTTGCAGCGCAGTGGTGAACGACAGGCGCATCAACACATTGCTCGACGGTTCATAGCGAAAGTGCAGGCTGGGGAAGAAATCGGTGTAGCTGTTGCGCTCGTTCAACCGCGGAATCAGCACCGAGGTTGTTTCAGGGCGCGCGGCATAGGCCGCCAGTTCGGCCGCAGTGAAGGTTGCGGTTCCGGCATTCAGGGCAGCCTGAAGCGCGGGTCGCAGCAAGGCGGTGACGTCGTTGGACAGGTCATTGGTTTCCAGCGAATTGCCGCTGGTGATCCAGTCGGTATGCTCCATCCGCACCCCGGCAATCACTTGCAGGCGGCTGGAAAGATCAACCGTGCCCATGGCATAGGCGGACCAGACTTTTTCGCGGCCAATCCAGTCGTTGCCGGAATTGATCGCCTCGTCGATCGTGAAATCGCCCGATGCCAGCGCTTGCGCCGCCCAGGCTTGGGTCTGGGTGTTCAGCGCCGCCAGATCGGGGAAAAAGCCGAAATTCAAATTGGTGTTGGTCGGCACGCGCGGGTCGAACAGGCCCAGATTGTTGGACGCAACCGCCAACGTCCGCTGGCCCAGATTGGCGCGGTCCACCGCCACGTCCTTTTCGCGATCAAAATATTTGACCCCGAACTTCAGCTTGGCATCCTGACCGCCCAGCAAAAATTGCCGCTCGATATCGGCCTTCACGCTGATGATCTGGTCCTCGATAAAAAAGTCATAGGAGGTGATGCGGCGGAAGGTGAAATTGCCGGGCACGCTGGGATCGGCATTGCGGGCGGCGTTGGGCAGCGGACTGATGGTGACGCCATCGATCGACAGGTCGCTATATTCTACGATCACATCACGTTCGCGAAACCGCGCCTCCAGCGAGGGAATGTCGCTGTTGTTGAC
>DAIUBZ010000217.1:0-3690 GCA_036846445.1 Sphingopyxis sp.
TGGCAAATCCGATCTGGCGCTGCGGCTGATTGATCGCGGTGCGCGGCTGGTGGCGGATGACCGCTGTATCGTGACCGCAGATGCCGGCCGGGTGATGTGCCGTCCGCCTGCCAATCTGGCTGGCAAGCTGGAGGTGCGGGGCGTGGGCATTGTCACCTTGCCATTTGTCGCCCCGGTGCGGGCGGTGGTCGTGGTGCGGCTGGCCGATCGTTATGAACGGCTGCCGGTGCTGGGGTGGGAAGAGGTGGTGGGGGTCAGGTTGCCGTCGGCGGTGCTGGCCCCGTTTGAGACATCGGCTCCCGTGAAGGTCGATATGGTCCTGGCGCAGTTGGACGCGGCATGACCAGCGCCGCCCCGCCCGCGCCAGAACACCGCCAGCGGCTGTTGCTGGTCACCGGCCTGTCGGGCGCGGGCAAATCCACCAGCTTGAAGGTGCTGGAGGATCTGGGGTGGGAGGTGGTGGACAATCTGCCGCTGATGCTGCTGGATGCGCTGTTGTCGGCGCCGGTTCCTGCGGGTGATCCAGCGGCGCGGCCGCTGGCGGTCGGCGTGGATGCACGGACCCGGGGGTTTCGCCCGGCCTCGCTGGTCAGCCGGATGCGGGCGATGCGCGCGGACAGTGACCGCGAGATTGCGGTGCTGTTCCTGGAATGCGCGGACAGCGAATTGCAACGCCGCTTTGCTGAAAACCGGCGGCGTCACCCGCTGGCCGATGACCGCCCGGTGGCCGACGGCATCGCGCGGGAACGGGAATTGACCGAGGTGCTGCGCGACGCGGCTGAGCATGTGGTCGATACCACCAACTATTCGCTCAACGATTTGCAGATGGAAATCCGCCAGCGCTTCACGCTTGCCGCCGTGTCCGGCCCGGTGCTGACGGTGATGAGCTTTGGCTTTGCCCGGGGGGTGCCGCGCAATGCCGATCTGGTGTTCGACATGCGCTTTCTGGCCAATCCCCATTGGCAGCCGGAGCTGCGTCCGCTGACCGGACTTGACCCGGCGGTGGCGGCCCATGTCGCCGCTGACCCCGGCTATGGCCCATTGCTCGCGCAAATCGAGGCGCTGATTCTGGCGCTGCTGCCCCGCTATGCAGCGGAGGGCAAATCCTATGTCACCATCGCCTTTGGTTGCACCGGTGGGCGGCATCGCTCGGTCCATGTCGCCGAGCGGGTGGCGGCAACCCTGCGTGCGGCGGGCCATGCGCCGACGATTGTGCACCGCAACCTTGACTCCGCGCCGCAAGACGGGCTTGAGGGCAAGCGCCGGGGCGATGCCCGCCCGGCGGCGCGGCCTTAGGCCCGCCAGCCCCGTTTTTTGCGATGGACATTGCCGCCATGCCTGATGTCAAGACCCTGCCGCTGATCGGGATTGTCCTGGTGACGCATGGCGGGCTGGCCCGTGAATTTGTGACCGCGATGGAGCATGTCGTCGGGCCGCAGCGGGGCATTGCCGCCGTGTGCATTGGTCCCAATGACAATGTGGATGACCGCCGCCGCGAGATTGCCGACGCCATCCGCACCGTGGATGCCGGGCGCGGGGTGATTCTGCTCAGCGACTTGTTCGGCGGCACCCCGTCCAATCTGGCGATCAGCCTGATGGAGCCGGGGCGGTGCGAGGTGATTGCCGGCGTGAATCTGCCGATGCTCATCCGGCTGAACACCGCCCGCAAGACGCTGGGGCTGGAAGCTGCTGCGGCGGTGGCCAGCGAGGCTGGGCGCAAATATATCTCCGTCGCTTCACAAATGCTGGGGGTGCAGCCATGAGCGGCAGCTTTTCCGAGACGGTGCAAATTACCAACCAGCGCGGGCTGCACGCCCGGGCCAGCGCAAAATTCGTCACCTTTGTCAGCCGCCTGCCCGATGGTATCAGCGTCGAGGTGGAAAAGGGCGGCAGCCGGGTCAATGGCACGTCAATCATGGGGTTGATGATGCTGGGCGCGGCCAAGGGCGACCATATCACCATCCACGCCAGCGGCGCGGGAGCAGAGGCAGCGCTGGGCAAAGTGATTGGCCTGGTGAAGGACAGTTTCGGCGAAGATTGATGACCGGGCCGGCGGGGCGCAATTTGAGCATCGACAGCCCGGCCAACCCGCTGGTCAAGCGGTTGCGGCTGCTGCGTGACAAGCGGCACCGCCGGACCGAGCGATTGTTTTTGGCCGAGGGGCTGCGGATCGCGGCTGAGGCGATGGCGTCGGGGTGCCTGCCCCGCTGGCTGGTGCTGAACCGCGATGCGCCCCTGCATCCGCTCAGCGCCGAATTGGCGAGCGCCACCCTGGCGGCGGGCGGTGATGTGGTGCGGACCACGCCGGCCGTGCTGGCCAAATTGTCGGGCAAGGACAATCCGCAAACCGTCATCGGCATTTACGACCAGCCCGCCGCTGATCTGGCGGCCATTGACCGCGCCGCGGCGCCCATCTGGCTGGTGGCGGAACGGATGCGCGATCCCGGCAATCTGGGCACATTGCTGCGCACCGGCGATGCGGTGGGGGCAGGCGGGTTGATCCTGATCGACGATTGCGCCGACCCGTTTTCGGTCGAGGCGGTGCGGGCCAGTATGGGCGCGATTTTTACCCAGCGGCTGGCGTTGGCGGAATGGGCGGATTTTCTGGCGTGGCTCCGCGCCGGGCCGGGGCAATTGGTCGCCACCCATCTGGCCGGTGCCGACGATTACCGCGCGGTGGCTTATGCGCCGCCAACCTTCATCCTGATCGGCAATGAATCACGCGGCCTGCCCGATGCTTATGCGGCGGCGGCCGATGTGCGGGCGCGGGTGCCGATGCTGGGCCGGGCGGACAGTTTGAACGCAGCGGTGGCGGCGGCGGTGGTGGCATATCAGGTGCTGGCCAGCCACGGCGCCCCGGCGCTTGCAGCGGCGGCGGTCAGGCCGTAAACCCCGGGCATGGACTCTTCCGCTCCCACCATCTGTGACCCCGCGCATCAGGATCTGGCCGCTGCGGCCCGGACCGTTTTGGTGGCTGGGGGGGAAAGCTGGACCGAAATGCGGGCGCTGGTGTTTGACGTGATCGCCGCGATGGACCGGCCCGCCAGCGCCTATGCGATCACCGATGCGGTGGGCCGCCGCCGGGGCCGCACCGTGGCCGCCAACAGCATTTACCGGATATTGGAAATTTTCATGGCGCACAATCTGGTGCGGCGGGTGGAAAGCGCCAATGCCTATATCGTCAACACCCACCCCGGGGCCGTCCATGATTGTATTTTCCTGATGTGTGACCGCTGCGGCCAAGCGGTGCATATTGATGATGACGGGCTGGCGTCGGCGGTGCGCGGTGCGGCGGCGGATGCGGGCTTTGCCGCATTGCGCCCGGTGATCGAGGTGCGCGGCTGGTGCGCCCAGTGCCAGTGACGGGGCGGCTGACGTGACCGGGGTGCACCGAAAACAGGCGTTGCCGCTGCGCGAGCGGGTTGGCCGCTGGGTCGAGGCGGAGCAGGCGCGCCCGCCCGCCCCAGTGGCGGCATGGGCGGGGGTGTTCGCGCTGGGGCTGGCGACGCTCTTGATGGCGGCGCATTTGGCCACCGTCTTTCCTGCCAGCGGCTATGCGGTGCCGCCCGGCTTTGGCGCGCCGGTGCTGGCATTTGAATTTGCCCGCGATATGCGCGATTTGGCAGCGATTTTCGGGCCAGAGGGCGATCCGCTGCGCGATGTGCGGCTGGCGATGATGCAAAGCGGCAA
>DAIUBZ010000218.1:0-3680 GCA_036846445.1 Sphingopyxis sp.
TTGCGCGCCCGGGGTTCCCGGCTGGTTCTGCGGCGCGGGGTGGCGGCCACGGTGCTGGCTGAATTGGCGGCAGAGGTGGGGGCGGGCGCGGTCCACGCGCTGCGCCATGTCGAGCCGTGGTGGCGCAACGCCGACCGGGCGCTGGCCAGGGCGCTGCCGGCTGGCTGTCCGCTGGTGCGCCACGACGGCGGTTACCTCGTCCGGCCCGGCACGCTGCTGACCGGTGGCGGCACTCCGTTCAAGATTTACACGCCATTTTGGCGGGCCTTGTCGGCATCAATGCCGCCGCGCCAACCGCTGCCAACGCCTGGCCTGAGCGCGCCGGATCACTGGCCAGCCAGTGACGCGCTGGACGATTGGCAATTGCGTCCGACCCGGCCCGACTGGTCGGGCGGGATGCAGGCAATGTGGCGGCCCGGCGAGGCGGGGGCGGCGGCGCGGCTGGCCGATTTTCTGCCCATCGCGCACCATTATGACGAACAGCGCAATTATCCGGGGCGCACCGGCACCAGCTTCTTGTCGCCGCATCTGCACTTTGGCGAAATATCGCCCGCGACCTGCTGGCACGCCGCGATGGACCGGGGCGGGTCGGTCGAGATCTTCCTGAAAGAATTGGTGTGGCGCGACTATGGCGCCAATCTGGTCCGCCAATTGCCCGATTATGGCGGGGTCAGCGCCCGCGCCGGTTTCGCCAATTTTCCATGGCGCGACCACCATGCGCCGGATGTCGCCAAAGAATTGGCGGCATGGCAGCAAGGGCGCACCGGCTATCCCATTGTTGATGCGGCGATGCGGGAATTGTGGGCCACCGGCTGGATGCACAACCGCGCCCGAATGATCGCCGCCAGCTTCCTGATCAAACATTTGCTGATCGACTGGCGGGTGGGCGAGGCGTGGTTTTGGGACACGCTGGTCGATGCCGATTACAGCTCCAACGCCACCAATTGGCAATGGACCGCGGGCACCGGGGTGGACAGCAATATGTTCGTGCGGATCATGGCCCCGCTGACTCAGTCGGAAAAATTTGACGCGGGCGGCTATATCCGCCGCTGGGTGCCGGAACTGGCCAAATTGTCCGACCCCACTATCCACGATCCCGACGCCAGCGGGGCGCGCCCGGCGGCCTATCCGCGCAAAATCGTCGATCACCGCTTTGCCCGCGAACGGGCGCTGGCTGCCTTTGCCGCCATGAAGGCAACAGATTGATTGCCAGCGGCGGGGGATTGGGGCAGATCGCGGGCAATGAATTTGCTGACCAAACCCATGCGCCGCGCGCCGCCCGCGAAACCGCCATTTGCGGGGCCTGCGATGGGGCTGAGCCGGATGGTCGCGGCGCTGGTGCCGCCAGCGCTGTTTCACCGGCTGCTCGACCGGATTGATGCCGGGCTGGACCATGGCGTGCTGCATGGCCATTTGCCCGATGGCAGCATTCGGGCGCTGGGTGGACGCGGCCCGGGGCCGGTGGCGGTGGTGCGGGTGGCGCATTGGGCGGCGCTGGTGCGGCTGGCGCTGGGCGGATCGGTCGGCTGGTACCGGGCCTGGCACCATGGTGAGTGGGCCAGCGACGATCCGGTGCCGCTGTTCGATCTGTTCATGCGCAACGGTGACACCCTGGGCCGCACCGCCCGGGCCAAGGGGCCGCTGCGCTGGCTGGGCCGGGCGATGCAGCGGCTGCGGCGGAACAGCCGGGCCGGGGCGCGGCGCAACATCCACGCCCATTATGATCTGGGCAATGATTTTTACGCGGCATGGCTGGACCCAACCCTGACCTATAGCAGCGCGCGCTTTGCCCAGCCCAATCAGCCGCTGGAGGCCGCGCAGTGGCACAAAATCGACCAGTTGCTCGACCGGCTCAAGCTGCGGTCGGGGTCGAAATTGCTGGAAATCGGCTGTGGCTGGGGCGCGCTGGCGGTGCGGGCGATTGAGCGGCATGATGCGGTGGTTGACGCCATCACCATCTCGTCCGCACAGGCGCGGGTGGCCACGGCGCGGGTGGCGGCGGCATCGCCCGGTGGGCGGTCACAGGTGCGGTTGGTCGATTACCGTGACGTCAGCGGCCAATATGACGCCATCGCCAGTGTGGAAATGGTCGAAGCGGTGGGCCGCGCCTATTGGCCGGAATATCTGGCCGCAATTGCCCGGAATCTGCGCCCCGGCGGGCGGGCGGCGGTCCAATATATTGCGATCAAGGAGAGCCTGTTTCCCGCTTATGCCGCCAGCCGGGACTTCATCCAGACCTATATTTTTCCCGGCGGCTGTTTGCTGAGCGAGGCAGAGTTTGCCGCCCATGCCCGCGCCGCCGGGCTGGGCTGGGGTGACGTCAGCCATTTCGGCGCTGACTATGCCGAAACCCTGCGCCGCTGGCGGCTGAACTTTGACGCCAGCGCCGCCGCCGGACGGCTTCCCCATGGATTTGACAGTGATTTCATCCGCTTGTGGCGCTATTATCTGATGTATTGTGAAGGCGGTTTTCGCGGCGGCGGGATTGGCGTGGCCCAGGTCACGTTGACCAAATCCGTATGATGGCGGCACGATGGCAGAGGGGGCGATGATGAACAAGCTGGTGATCTGGGCGGTGGCAGGCATGATGCTGGCTGGATGCAACAGCGACACAGCGCGGCTGGCGGCCAATTTGCCGACCAACGACAATGTCCTGTTCTGGACCGTGCCCCAGCGCGATGCGGCATTTCGCCAGATGGAGCGGCTGACCAGCGACAATGTCATCGCGGCTGGCGACACGGTGGCCCCCCTGCCTGCCGGACCGCCACTGGTGCTCGATGGGCTTGACGCCTATTTCGCCAGCCAGCGGCTGGCTGGGCTGATGATCATCCATGACGGGCGGGTGCGGCTGGAAAAATATGGGCTGGACTATTCAGCCGCTGGCCGTTGGACCAGCTTTTCGGTTGCAAAAAGCTTTACGTCGACATTGGTGGGCGCGGCAATCAAGGATGGCCATATCAAGAGCCTTGATGACAAGGTCAGCGCCTATATCCCCGGCCTTGCCGGCTCGGCCTATGACGACGTCAGCGTCCGCGATTTGCTGACCATGTCGTCCGGGGTGCGCTGGAACGAGGATTATGCCGACCCTGACAGCGATGTCGCGAAATTCAGCGCCCACAAGGCCGCAGCGGGCGAGGATGTGACCGTCAGCTATATGAAGCGCCTGCCGCGCGAGGCTGCGCCCGGCACCCGCTGGCAATATAATACCGGCGAGACCAATTTGATCGGGGTGCTGGTGTCGAGCGCGACCGGCAAGACCGTATCGGCCTATCTGTCCGAAAAACTATGGGCACGCTATGGCATGGCGCAGGATGCCGTGTGGCTGACCGGGTCGAGCGGCCATGAAATCAGCGGTTGCTGTATCTCCGCCAGTTTGCAGGATTATGCGCGCTTCGGCCTGTTCATGCTGGGCGGCGGGGTGGTGGACGGTCAGCCGATCCTGCCCGACGGCTGGATTGCCGCCGCCACAGCCAAGCAGCGCGATATTGGCGCGGCGGGGCGCGGCTATGGCTATCAATGGTGGACCAATGATGACGGCAGCTATTCCGCGCAGGGCATTTTCGGGCAGGGGATTTTCATCGACCCCGCGCGCAAATTGGTGATCGCAGGCAATGGCAATTGGCCCAAGGCCACCGATCCCGACACGGTCGGCGCGGCGCGCGAGGCATTTTACCGACAGG
>DAIUBZ010000219.1:0-3673 GCA_036846445.1 Sphingopyxis sp.
CGCGCGTCACCTTTGTGCCCTCGCACGACACGTTCAAAAATGTCACCGAATTTGATTTTGCCAAGCTGGAACACCGCTATCGCGAGCTTGCCTTTCTGAACAGCGGGGTCCGCGTGATATTGGCCGATGAGCGCAGCGCCGAGCGGGTGGAGCATGATCTATATTATGAGGGCGGGATTGGCGCATTTGTCGCCTATCTCGACCGCAACCGCACTGCATTGCTGCCCCAGCCCATCGCCATTTCGTCGCAGCGCGATGGCATCGGCATCGATGTCGCATTGCAGTGGAACGACGGCTATTATGAAAATGTCCTGTGTTTCACCAACAATATCCCCCAGCGCGACGGCGGCACCCATTTGGCCGCGTTCCGGGCGGCGCTGACCCGCACGCTGAACAATTATGGCGAAAAATCGGGGCTGTTGAAAAAGGAAAAGGTCAGCCTGACCGGCGAGGATATGCGCGAAGGCCTGACCGCCATTGTTTCGGTGAAGCTGCCCGACCCCAAATTTTCATCGCAGACCAAGGATAAGCTCGTATCATCCGAGGTGCGTCAGCCGCTGGAAAGCCTGATGGCCGACCGGATGAACGACTGGCTGGAGGAAAACCCCGGCCATGCCAAGGCCGTGATCCAGAAGGTGGTGGACGCCGCCGCCGCGCGCGAGGCGGCCAAGCGGGCCCGCGAATTAACCCGGCGCAAGGGTGCGCTGGAAATCGCCAGCCTGCCGGGCAAATTGGCCGATTGTCAGGAGCGCGACCCGGCCAAGTGCGAGCTGTTTCTGGTGGAAGGCGACAGCGCGGGCGGGTCAGCCAAACAGGGGCGCAACCGGCATATTCAGGCGATTTTGCCGCTGAAAGGCAAAATCCTGAATGTCGAGCGGGCGCGGTTCGACCGGATTATTTCCTCCAAGGAGGTCGGCACGCTGATCCAGGCGCTGGGCACGGGGATTCGCGATGAGTTTAATCTTGAAAAGCTGCGCTATCACAAAATCATCATCATGACCGACGCCGATGTCGATGGGGCGCATATCCGCACGCTGCTGCTGACCTTTTTCTACCGCCAGATGCCGCAATTGATCGAGCATGGCCATTTGTACATCGCCCAGCCGCCCTTGTACAAAGTCGCAAAAGGCCGGTCCGAGGTCTATCTGAAAGACGATGCTGCGCTGGAACAATATCTGGTCGATGCCGGGCTGGATGCGCTCAGGCTGGAGACGGCGGGCGGGGCGCGGTCGGGCCGCGATCTGGCGGCGCTGATCGACCATGGCCGCCGGGTGCGCGCGTTGATGCGCTATGTCCCCCGCCGCTATGACGCCGGGCTGATCGAGGCGCTGGCGCTGAACGGTGGCTTTGCCCCGGCGATTGATGCGGCGGCGCGGACTGCGGCGGCGGCGGCGGCACAGGCGTGGCTGGACCGCGCCGATGCCGCCACCAGTGGGGCGAATGAAACCCGCTGGACGCTGAGCGCCGATGGCGGCGGTTATGTCGCCGAACGGCGCTGGCGCGGCGTCTCGGACCGCCATGTGGTTGATGCCGCCTTTTTGGGTGGTCAGGAGGCGCGGCGGCTGCACGCCATGCTGACCGAAGATCCGGCCACTTATGCTGCGCCGTCCCGGCTGGTGCGGCTGTCCGCAGCAGCGCCCGCCGATCTGGCGGAAGTGGCGGCGGACGGCGGCGATGGCGCCGACGACGCTGCCGATGTCACCGCCGTCCATCCCCCCGCCGCTGCCATCATCACCCGGCCCAGCGAATTGCTGGACGCGGTGTTGGCGTTCAGCCGCAAGGGTCTGGCGATCAGCCGCTATAAGGGGCTGGGCGAAATGAACGCGGAACAATTGTGGGAAACGACGCTGGACCCGGCCAACCGCTCGCTGCTGCGGGTGGAGGCACAGCAGGCCGATGTCGCCCATGATATTTTCGACCGGTTGATGGGCGATGATGTCGAACCGCGCCGCGATTTCATCCAGACCAACGCGCTGAACGTCGCGAATCTGGACGTTTAGGCAACCGCGATGGCCACCGGGCGTTCCTGCTCGATGACCAGCCCCACCCTGATCCTGATTTTGGGCGACCAATTGTCCCCGGCTGTCTCCAGCCTTGCCGGGGCCGACCCCGCCGCCAGCGTCATATTGATGGCGGAAGTGGCGGCCGAGGCGGATTATGTGCCGCATCACCGCAAAAAGCTCGCCTTTGTGTTCAGCGCGATGCGCCACCATGCCGCCGCCCTGCGCGCGGCTGGCTGGACGGTGGATTATACCGCGCTGGACGATCCGGAAAGCAGCGGCAGCCTGAGCGGCGAGGTGGCGCGGGCGCTGGCCCGGCATGGCGCGGCGCGGGTGGTTGTGACAGAGGCAGGGGAATGGCGGCTGCGCACCGAGATGGCGGGCTGGGCGGCGGCGCTGGACGTGCCGGTCGAGATCCGCGCCGATGATCGCTTTGTGTGCAGCGAGGCCGAATTCGCCAGTTGGGCCGCCGGACGCAAGGCGCTCAGGATGGAGTATTTTTACCGCGAGATGCGCCGCAAAACCGGGCTGTTGATGGAAGGCGACCAGCCCGCTGGCGGTCAGTGGAACTTCGATCATGACAATCGCAAACCCGCCAGCCGCGATTTGATGATGCCGCGCCCCCGCCGCACCCCGCCGGACGCGATCACCCGCGATGTGCTGGCGATGGTGGCGGCGCGCTTTCCGGACCGGTTCGGCGCGCTGGACGATTATTGGTTTGCCGCGACGGCCGCCGAGGCAGAGGCGCAGTTTGACGCCTTTGTCGCGGACGCCCTGCCCCGCTTTGGCGATTATCAGGACGCCATGCTGGTGGGCGAGCCGTGGCTGTATCACAGCATCATCGCGCTATACCTCAACATCGGCCTGCTCGACCCGCTGGCGGTCTGCCGCGCCGTTGAGCGCGCGTGGCGAGCGGGCGATGTGCCGCTGAATGCCGCCGAGGGGTTTATTCGCCAGATTATCGGCTGGCGCGAATATGTGCGCGGCATTTATTGGCGCGAAGGGCCGGATTATGCCGCCCGCAACGCGCTGGCCGCCACCCGGCCGCTGCCCGCTTTTTACTGGACCGCCGCCACCCCCATGGCCTGTGTCCGCGCGGCGGTCGAACAGACCCGCGACCACGCCTATGCCCACCATATCCAGCGGCTGATGGTCACGGGCAATTTCGCCCTGTTGGCGGGAATTGACCCGGGCGAGCTGCACCGCTGGTATCTGGCGGTTTATGCTGATGCCTATGAATGGGTGGAATTGCCGAACACACTGGGGATGAGCCAATTTGCCGACGGCGGCCTGTTGGCGTCCAAGCCCTATGCGGCCAGCGGCGCCTATATCGACCGGATGAGCGACTATTGCGGCGGTTGCCAATATAAGGTCAAGGAAAAGACCGGAGCCAGCGCCTGTCCGTTCAACCGCCTATATTGGCCATTTCTGATCCGCCACCGGGACCGGCTGGCGGGCAATCCGCGCATGGCCCCAATGTATCGCACGCTCGCCAATTGGGGGGCAGAGCGGCAGGCGGCGCTGGTGGCCGACGGCGCGGCGTGTCTGGCCGAGTTGGGCGTGACGGATTAGCGCGCATTTCGACCTGATTGAATCAGGTCGAGCGCTCTAGCCCCTTACGTTACCGCGATTTCCGAGCCGTCAGATGATGCCATCTGACTGGAAATCGCTCT
>DAIUBZ010000220.1:0-3383 GCA_036846445.1 Sphingopyxis sp.
TTGAGCAAATACCAATAGCCAAGGAAAATCCCGGCCAGATAAGCCAGCGCATACCAGCGCAGGTCAAAACCGAAGATGCTGAGCGCGACATGCGAGTTCGGTCCCATCAAATCGGCGAAATTCACATGTTGCGAAGCGTCGGCGAACACGGCAAACAGTGACATAGAGCGGCCTTCGATCAAGGAAAGGCCAAGCCTTACCGGGCCAAATCGACAAAACCAAGAGGAGAGATATTCATGCCGTCCGTGCTCGATATGCATCTGGAAGCCGCTTACCAGAAAATCACCGGCGAAGGCGGGCAGATCAAGCTGGGCGAGATTGAACGCGGCGGGGTGGTGATGCCGTTCATCGCCAATGCCCCGGCGACGCTGACCGATTATATCGGCCATTTCTGCATGACCCACGGCGATGCGACCTTTTTGGTCGAGGGCGAGGAGCGGTTGAGCTTCAAACAATATTATGGGCTGGCGCGGCAGGTGGCGGCGGCGCTGGTCGATGGTCATGGCATCCAGCGCGGCGACCGGGTGGGGATTGCCATGCGCAACGCCAATGGCTGGGCGGTGGTTTACGCCGGGATTTTGCTGGCGGGCGGCTGTGCCACCTTGCTGAACGGGTGGTGGCAAAGCGGGGAATTGGCAGCCGGTATCAAGGATACGGAGTGCAAGCTGGTGATCGCCGATCCCCAGCGTGCGGCCCGGTTGGCGGGCACCGACCATGGCGCGGCGGTGGTGACGCTGGACATTGCCCAGCCGATTGCCGCTGCCATCGCCCCCTTGCTGGCGGCGGGCGGCAGCGCCGACACCACCTTGCCGGCGCTGACCGGCGATGATCTGGCGACGATCCTGTTCACCTCTGGCTCGACCGGCCAGTCAAAGGGGGCGTGGTCCCAGCACCGCAATGTGGTGCAGGGGACGTTCAATTACGTCACCCAGACGCTGGGCATTGTCCATCTGCTGACCATGGCGGGCACCATGCCGGCGGTGCAGCCATCGGCGCTGGTGTGCACGCCGCTGTTCCATGTCACCGCGATGGTGCCGACCTTCCTGCAAAGCTTTGCGCTGGGCCGCAAATTGGTGCTGATGGCCAAATGGGATGCGGAAGAGGCGATGCGGCTGATCCAGCATGAACAAATCACCTATTTCGTCGGGGTGCCCTTGATGAGCTATGAAATGCTCACCCACCCCAACCGCGCCAAATATGACCTGTCGGTGTGCCGCACCATCGCCGCCGGGGGCGCACCGCGCCCGCCGGAACATGTCAAGCGGCTGGCCGAGGGAATGGACGGCGGGATGCCGGTGCTGGGCTATGGCCTTACGGAAACCAATGCCGTGGGCTGCGGCAATATCAATGACAATTACCTCGCCAAACCCCTGTCCACCGGTCCGGCGTCGAAACCGCTGGTTGATCTGGCAATCGTCGGTCCGGGCGGCACGGCATTGCCGCAGGGTGAGGTGGGCGAGGTGGGCATCCGCTCCATCGCCAATTTTCAGGGCTATTGGAACAATCCGGCGGCCACTGCGGCGGCCTTTACCGATGACGGCTATTTCCTGACCGGCGACCTTGGGTATCTGGACGAGGACGGCTATTTGTTCATCGTTGACCGGAAAAAGGACATCATCATTCGCGGCGGCGAGAATATCAGTTGTCAGGAGGTGGAGGCGGCGATTTACGAACATCCCGACGCCAATGAATGCGCGGTGTTCGGGCTGGCTGACGAGCGGTTGGGCGAAGTGCCGGGCGCGGTGGTGTGGTTCCGGCCGGGCAGCGCGGTGAGCAGCGATGATCTGCGCGCCTTTCTGGCCGAGCGGCTGGCGGCGTTCAAAGTGCCGGTGGCGATCTGGGTCGAGGAGGATGCGCTGCCCAAGCTGGGGACCGAAAAAATCGACAAAGTGGGGTTGCGCGCCAAATATCGGGCGATCCACGCAGCATAAGGCCAGAAATCAGGGGGGCGCGCATGTTTCACGGCAATGTCAGTCTGGAGATTGCCGAGGGGCTGCGCGCCCTGCGCCAGCGGATTGCGGCGGCACAGATTCCGCCGTCCAAACTGGATGAAACGCTGAATATCGCGACTTGGAATATCCGTGAATTTGGCAAAAAGCGGCGCAGCCAGGCCGCCGTTCACTATATCGCCGAAATCCTGGGCCAGTTTGACCTGATTGGCGTGGTCGAGGTGCGCGACAATCTGGCCGATCTCAACCGGGTGCTGACGATTCTTGGCCCCTATTGGGATGCGGTCTATTCCGACGCCATTTTGGACGCGGGCGGGAACCGCGAGCGCATCTGCTATGTCTTTGACAGCCGGGTGGTGCGGTTCAATGGCTTGGCGGCAGAGGCCAGCCCGCCGCGCAAAAAGCGGGGCAATGAATATCTGGCGGAAACAAGCTGGTGGCGCGCGCCCTATGTCGCCGCGTTCAAGGCGGGGAATTATGATTTTCTGGCCTTCACCACCCATGTCCGCTGGGGCAAGGATATTGCGGCGCGGGTGGCCGAGATTCAGGGGCTGGCCAACTGGCTGGGGGCCAAGATTGCCGAACCCTTTGCCGATGACAAGGACATCATCGTCATGGGTGATTTCAATATCCCCAGCCGCACCCATGCTGCATTCAAGGCGCTGCTGTCACAGGGGTTGCAAATCCCCACGCCGCTGATCGCCAATGATTTCGGCACCAATTTGGCCCGCAACAAACGCTATGACCAAATTGTCCATTATGCCCAATTTCCGGACAATTTCACCAATGCCGGGGGGGTGCTCGACTTTTACGGCGGCGATCACCGTTGGCTGTTCCCCGATTTGACCAAGGACGCCTATACCTATCAAATGTCCGACCATTTGCCGCTGTGGATTCAGATTAACACCGATATTGACGGCATGATGCTGGACCAGATTATCCAGCGCAAACGGGGGTAGCGCCCGCTATTTCAGCGGTTCAGCAGCGCCAGCAGCCGCGCATCCAGCGCGCCATCGGCCCCGCCGCTCGAATCTCCCAGCGCTGGCAGCACCAGATCGGCAGCCCAAAAATCCTGATCCTGGGCAAAAGCCCCCGGCACCGCCACGGTGGTCAGCCCAGCGCGCACCGCCGCCGTGACGCTGACGGCGGTATCCTCGATGGCGATCGCGTCGGCGGCGGCCAGCCCCAACCGGTCCAGCGCCAGCAAAAACGCCTCCGGGTGGGGCTTGCCATGGGTCACATCGGCGCGGCCAATGACCACGGCAAACTGGTCCGCCGCCACCGCGCCGCCCAGCGCCAATATCGCGTCGATATTCGCCCGTTCGGTGCTGGTGACAAAGCCGCGCCGCCAGCCGCGTGCCGCGGCCAGCGCCTGAAGCTGTGCGACGCCGGGCCGCGGCGGCGAATATCGCCAAAAGCGAATTTCTGTCGCGG
>DAIUBZ010000220.1:3393-3654 GCA_036846445.1 Sphingopyxis sp.
GCGCCGCGACACCGGGGCGCGGCGCGGGGCGCACCGCCGCCAGTTCGGCACAGGCCAGTGCGGTTTTACGGGCATGGATATGGGCGACGGCGGCATCGTCCAGCGGCTGGCCGGTGGCGCGGCTGAGCATGGCCAATCGGTCGCGCCCGCCCGATTGGTGCAGCAAATCGCGGTAAATCGCCGGGGTCCAGTCCCAAGCCAGCCCAGCCTCCGCCAGCGCCTGATTATAGGCCCGGCGCTGGATGTCGGACGATTCGACCA
>DAIUBZ010000221.1:0-3600 GCA_036846445.1 Sphingopyxis sp.
CCGCGCACCGTGGGCGGCGAGCCAGTGGCGGATTTGCGGGTGCGGCACAGCGCACTGACCGGCATCGCCGTCGATCCAGGACATGCACCCAGCATGATTGACGAATTTCCCATATTCTTCGTCGCCGCCGCCATGGCCAGCGGCGTGACCACCACCAGCGGGCTGGATGAATTGCGCGTCAAGGAAAGCGACCGGCTGGCCGTCATGGCGACCGGATTGGCGGCAATTGGGGTGAAGGTGACCGAAACTGCCGACGGGCTGGCGATCATTGGCAGCGGCGGCGCGCCGATTGCTGGCGGTGCGACCATCGCCGGATGCCTCGATCACCGCATCTGCATGAGCTTTGCGGTGGCGGGGCTGGTCAGCCGCGCCGCCGTGACCATCGACGACATGGCGCCAGTGGGCACCAGCTTTCCCGGCTTTGCCGCGCTGCTGTCCAGTCTGGGCGGGGCCGCAGCGGCGTGATAATCGCGGTCGACGGCCCCACCGCTTCGGGCAAGGGCACCATCGCCCGGGCGCTGGGCGCGCATTTCGGCCTCCCGGTGCTGGACACCGGGCTGTTGTATCGCGCGGTCGGGGTGGCGGTCGCGCGGGCGGGGGGTGATGCGGATGTGGCGGCGGACGCGGTGGCCGCCTGTCGCTTTGATGATGCCATGCTTGCCGACCCGGCGCTGCGGCTGGAAAGCAGCGGTGCGCTGGCCAGCCGGGTGTCGGTTCATCCGCAAGTTCGCGCAGCGCTGCTGGACCGGCAACGCGCTTTTGCCGCCCAGTCCGGCGGCGCAGTGCTGGATGGCCGCGACATCGGTACGGTCATTGCTCCGCACGCCGATGCCAAATTATTCGTGGTTGCCAGCGCGAGTGCCCGTGCCGCCCGGCGGCTGGCCGAGCTCAGCGCGCAAGGGGTTGACGCCGATCTGGCTGAGCTGACCGCTGCCATCGCCGCCCGGGACGCACGCGATGCCGCCCGGCCCGCCGCCCCTTTGTGTCAAGCACCAGATGCCGACTTGCTAGACACCAGTGATCTGACTATAGACGCAGCCGTCCAACAGGCGATTGCGCTGGTTGAGGCCCGGACAGGCCGCCGCTGAACCCCAGCGGTGGGCGCGGCTGCTGTTGCTGCCGCGCCGCTTTGGTTGTTCTGGTAACCTTGGCCCCAATTGCCCGGCGGATGCTGCGGATTGCATTCGGCACCCGTGGCGGATCGGCCAAAAGACCAGCGGAACCAACCGCTTGGCCGGAAAAAACAACCCAAGGATCGACAATTTATGGCCACTTCGGCTTTTCCCTCGCGCGATGATTTCGCCGCGATGCTTAATGAATCACTCGGCGGTGCGGACGCAGGCTTTGAAGGCCGCGTCGTCAAGGGCACCGTGACCGGGATTGAAAATGATCTGGCAGTCATCGACATCGGCCTCAAGAGCGAGGGCCGGGTGCCGCTGCGTGAATTTGCAATGCCAGGGCAAAAGGCTGATCTGAAGGTCGGCGACGAGGTTGAAGTCTATGTTGACCGCGTCGAAAATGCCAATGGCGAAACGATGTTGTCGCGCGACCGCGCCCGCCGCGAAGAGGCGTGGGATCGGTTGGAACAGGAATATACCGCCGAAACCCGCGTCGAAGGCGTGATTTTCGGCCGGGTGAAGGGCGGCTTTACCGTCGATCTGGGCGGGGCGGTGGCCTTTCTGCCCGGCAGCCAAGTTGATATCCGCCCGGTGCGCGACGTCGGCCCGCTGATGGACCTGCCGCAGCCGTTCCAGATTTTGAAAATGGACCGCCGCCGCGGCAATATTGTCGTTTCGCGCCGCGCCATTCTGGAAGAAACCCGCGCTGAACAGCGCACCGGCCTCATTCAGAATCTGGCCGAGGGTCAGATTATCGAGGGCGCGGTCAAGAATATCACCGATTATGGTGCTTTTGTTGATCTGGGCGGGATCGACGGGCTGCTGCACGTCACCGACATGAGCTATAAGCGGGTCAATCACCCGTCGGAGGTCATCAACATCGGCGACGTGGTGCGGGTGCAGATTGTCCGCATCAACCGCGAGACCCAGCGCATCAGCCTTGGCATGAAGCAGTTGGAGAGCGATCCTTGGGACGGCGTTGTGGCCAGATATCCGATCGGCGCCAAGCTGAGCGGCCAGATCACCAACATCACCGACTATGGTGCCTTTGTTGAACTGGAGGCCGGCATTGAAGGGCTGGTCCATGTCAGCGAAATGTCGTGGGTGAAGAAAAATGTTCACCCCGGCAAGATTGTTGCCACCAGCCAGGAAGTCGAAGTGATCGTGTTGGAGGTTGACAGCGACAAGCGCCGGATCAGCCTTGGCCTGAAGCAAGCCCAGTCGAACCCATGGGCCGCCTTTGCCGATGCCAATCCGGTCGGCTCGATTGTCGATGGCGAAGTCAAGAACGCCACTGAATTCGGTCTGTTCATCGGCCTGCCCGGCGATGTGGACGGCATGGTGCACATGTCCGATATTGCGTGGGGGATTTCCGGCGAGGAAGCGCTGCACCTGCACCGCAAGGGCGAGGCGGTGAAGGTGATCGTGCTGGATATTGATGCCGAGAAGGAACGCATCAGCCTGGGCATGAAGCAGTTGGAAAAGGGCGCGCCGACCGCCGGAATTTCCGCTGCCGCCAGCCAGCTTAAAAAGAATGACGCGGTCACGATCACCGTGTTGGAGGTGCGCGACAACGGCCTGGAGGTGCAGGCAGGTGACGATGGCGCAACCGGCTTTGTCAAGCGGGCTGACCTAGGCCGTGACCGCGATGAGCAGCGGCCCGACCGGTTCCAGGTTGGCCAGAAGATTGACGCGGTGGTGATCGGGTTCGACCGGTCGAAAAAGCCGAACTTCTCGATCAAGGCGCTCCAGATCGCCGAGGAGAAGGCGGCGGTTGCCCAATATGGCTCATCGGATTCCGGGGCGTCGCTGGGCGACATTCTGGGCGAAGCGCTGAAAGCCGGCAAAAAAGACTGACGAGCCCGTCCGTCGGTCGCTTGACCACAAGCGGCCTTTGGCTACCGGCCCGCGCGCATCCGTGCACGTGGGCCGGTATTGGTTCAGCCCAAGTGAAAAGGTGGGTTGAATTTTTGACACATTATTTTTTTGTGTTAGCGTGGTGTAACGCGATAACAGGGTCGAAGGTCAAGTGGCGTCAGGGGCGAAAGGGCAGCGATGATCAGATCCGAGCTTGTGCAGCGGCTTGCCGCGGAAAACCCGGCCTTGCGGGCTGAGGAAGTCGAGAAAATCGTCGATCTGTTCTTCGATGCCATTGCGGCGGAACTTGCGAGCGGCGGGCGGGTTGAACTGCGCGGTTTTGGCGCATTCACCGCGCGTGCCCGTGCCCCGCGCACCGGTCGCAACCCCCGCACTGGCGAACCGGTGGTGGTGGCCGCAAAGAAGGTCGCGCATTTCAAGCCGGGCAAGGATGTCCGGGAACGGCTTAACAGCGATTGATCCGGGATTTGCCCGCCGCACAGACCCCGCAAGGCGCTTGACCCCGCAAGGCGCTTGACCCGGCGGGCGCATTCAGGCTTTGGTCCACGTCCATGAGCGGACGTGGCGAAATCGGTAGACGCAGCAGACTTAAAATCTGTTTGCC
>DAIUBZ010000222.1:0-3587 GCA_036846445.1 Sphingopyxis sp.
TTGAAAAACTGGTCGGTATAGATGAACCCCTCCATCCGAACGCGCGCCGGGATGGTGCGGACCAGATATTTCATCGGCTGCGGCTTGCCGTCATTATAGACGTCGATCATCCCGCAAATCGCAAATCGGGCAAAATCATTGGCAGTGGCAAAGGCCGCATCCAGATGCTCGCCGCCAACATTGTCAAAATACACGTCAATGCCCCGCTTGCCGGTTGATTTCAGCGCCGCCGCCAATTGCGGCAAAACCGGGCCAGACTTGTAGTCAATCGCGGCGTCCGCGCCAATTTCACGCACCCACGCGCATTTTTCGGCGCCGCCTGCCGAACCAATCACGGTCATTTCATGCGCCTTTGCCAGCTGGACGACCGCGCTGCCCACTGCCCCGGCGGCCGCCGAGACAAAGACGGTGTCGCCGGGCTGGGCGGCAGCGACCTTCAACAGGCCAATCCATGCGGTACCACCGGTCAGCCCCATATTGTGCAAAAATGTCTGGGGCGGGATTCCGGCGGCCAGCGCGGCTGAGGGCAGGCGGGTGGGCATATGCGCCGCCGAGATAATGCCGCCGTCGCGCCAACCGCCCATGTGCAAAATCAGATCACCCACCTTAAACCCATCGAGGCCGCTTTCGACCACCGACCCAATGGCACCGCCAGTCATTGGCGCATCCAGTTGAAAGCTCTCGGTATAGCTTTTGGTGTCGTTCATCCGCCCGCGCATATAAGGATCGACCGACAGCCACTGGTTGCGCACCCGCAATTCACCGGCGGCGAGCGCCCGATCGGGCAGTTCGCGCAAGGCAAAATCGGCCATTGTCGGCAGTCCAACCGGACGCTTCACCAAATGCCATGCCTGCGCCATCACCTGATCTCCCTCTGCGGTTTTGGGCCGCACCTGTGTTTTTTGCCGTTGCACCGCGTGCGGGGCAAGCGTAAGGCCGCTGTCCTTGGGGGCCGTAGCTCAGATGGTAGAGCGCTGCAATCGCACTGCAGAGGTCAGGGGTTCGATTCCCCTCGGCTCCACCACTCCCCTCATAAGGGGCGGTCCGCCGCCTCAGCCAGCAGCGCGCAGCATATGTTTGGCGATCACCAGTTGCTGGATTTGGGTGGTGCCTTCGTAAATCCGGTAAATCCGGCAATCGCGATAGAAACGCTCGGCCAGATACTCGCGCAAATATCCTGCGCCGCCGTGGATTTGCACCACCCGGTCGGCCACCCGGCCGCACATTTCGGATGCGAACATTTTCGCGGCTGCCGCCTCGACTATGATGGACTCGCCGCGATCGGCGCGGGCGCAGGCGTCCTGAACCATGCAATCGGCGGCATAAATCTCCGCTTTGCTGTCGGCCAGCATCGCCTGAATCAGTTGGAAACTGGCAATCGGCTCGCCAAAGGCCGTGCGTTCGCGGGCATAGGCCAGGCCGACGTCCAGCATCCGCTTGGCATAGCCGACGCTGGCCCCCGCGATGGACAGGCGGCCATTGTCCAGGCTTTGCATCGCTGCGCGAAAGCCGATGCCCTCCTCGCCGCCCAGCAGCGCATCGCCATCGACCCGGACATCGTCCAATATCACATCGGCGATCTGTGCCCCCGCCTGGCCCATTTTCGCATCGGGCTTGCCGATGCTGACCCCGGGGGTGGTTCGCGGCACCAGAAAGGCGCTGATATGGCCATTTTTCGGCAAGGGGTCGGCACTGGTGCGGGCCATGACCAGGATCATGTCGGCAAAGGGGGCGTTGGTGATATAGCGTTTGGTGCCGCTGAGCACATAGCCATTGCCATCGCGCACCGCACGGGTGCGCATCGCGGCACTGTCCGATCCGCTGCCCGGTTCGGTCAGCGCAAAAGCGGCGACCTCACCAGCCGCCAGGCGCGGCAGCCAATGCGCCTTTTGCCCTGGCGTCCCGCTGCTGACGATGGCTTTGCACACCATGCCCACATTGATGGCTAGCAGCGAGCGAAAGGCCGGAGCGGCGTAGCTCATGACCTGAACGAAGCGGATATATTGGGCGACATTCATGCCGGCACCGCCATATTCCTCGGGCATCGTGACCCCGAACAGGCCCATTGCGCGCATTTCGGCGGCAATGCCATCCGGAACGCGGTTCAGCTCCTCCACCTCAGCCTCCGCCGGGATCAGCCGGTCGCGAACATAGCGGTCCAACTGGTCAATGAATGCTGCGAAACTGTCGGGGTCCATCCCGGATGATGCCATAGCCATTGCCTTTGCGCACGGTGCTGCTGCCCGGGCATAGCGGGCTGGGCGTCGCTGGCAAGTGCCGGGCGCAGGCGGATGTCGGCACGTAGAAGGGCCGAAGTCGGCGATTGACTTTTTGCCCCGGCGCCCCCAATAGCCTTGCTGCTATCGTCGCCTGAGACGGAAATTGTCACCCTCCGGGCTGCTGCTTCCTACCCCACGCAACTTCTAGCAAGCGTTGGCATTCGGCTGGCGCTTCACCAAGACTTTCGCGAAAGGAAAGCATCATGCCAGTTGGCAACGTCAAATTTTTCAACACCGACAAGGGTTATGGCTTCATCGCCAACGAAGATGGTTCGGGCGATGCCTTTGTTCACATCTCGGCGGTTGAGCGCGCCGGCATGGCCACGCTGAACAAGGATCAGCGGATCAGCTATGAGCTGGAAACTGATCGCCGGGGCAAAACCTCTGCGGTGAATTTGCAGCAAGCCTGAGCCATCGGGCAGGTTGGCGCCCTTGGGTGGGCCCGCCGCCCCATCCTCATGCAAACATCAGGCCGCACGCGAAACCTCGCGTTGCGGCCTGATTTCTGTGCGCCGGAGCCGCTGCCGACAGCGCTGCCGGTCGCTTAACCCTTTTGCAAACCATGGTCGCTAAATCGGCAGGGTGAAGCGGGATGAGCCGCGCTGATCTGGAAGCGATCATTATGGCGCATGAAGCTGAGGCCATCACTGGATCAGGCGGCGCGGCACCCCGCCGCGGCGGCGGCCTGTTCGGGCGCTTGTCAGGCGCAGACAAATTCGCTGCCGCCATCGAACCGAGCGAAACCAAGCCGATTGCCGGCAATGCCCCGGCCCAGTTGCTGGCGGCATATGAAGCCAGCGGACAGGGCTGGTTCTGGGCGACCGATGCCAATGGCAATCTGACCTATGTCAGCCCGGCGGTCGCGGCAAAATTTGCCGCGCAAGGGGCCCAGTTGCTGGGACAGCCGATCAACAGCCTGTTTGCCGAGGATCAAAGCAGCGATGCCGTTCCCGGCGGCCAGCGGTCGCTGCCATTTTTGCTGGCGCGCAAGTCCCGGTTCGACGGCCTGGTGCTGCGCGCCCGGTTCGCCGAGGAATCCGTCTGGTGGCAGTTGTCGGCGCAGCCGCAACATGATGCCGTCGGCAACTTTATCGGCTTTTGCGGCAACGGGACCGATGTCAGCGACAAGCAACAGTCGAACGAGGAAAATCAACGGCTGACGAAATATGACACGCTGACGGGTCTGGTGAACCGGTATCGGATGAGCCAGTTGCTTGGCTCGACGATGGCGGCCTTCAAGGTCCAGAACCGGTCCGTTGCGGTGATGCTGCTTGACCTTGATCGGTTCAAGCAGGTGAATGACACGCT
>DAIUBZ010000223.1:0-3583 GCA_036846445.1 Sphingopyxis sp.
TGGTTACGAAGGCGGTGAACCATGCGCAAGTTTTTCGGCACCGATGGCATTCGGGGCCTGACCAATCAGGTGCCGATGACGGCAGAAGTGGCGATGCGGGTCGGGATGGCAGCGGGCGCCTATTTCCTGCGCGGCGGCCACAAGCACCGGGTGGTGATTGGCAAGGATACCCGCTTGTCCGGTTATATGCTGGAAAATGCGCTGGTGGCGGGATTCACCAGCGTGGGGATGGATGTGGTCCAGGTCGGTCCGATGCCAACCCCGGCGGTGGCGCTGCTGACCCGGTCGATGCGCGCCGATCTGGGGGTGATGATTTCCGCCAGCCACAATCCCTTTGCCGACAATGGCATCAAATTGTTTGGGCCAGACGGGTATAAATTGTCGGATGACGCCGAGCGCGAGATAGAATTGCTGCTGGCCAGCGAGCCGAAATTGGCCGCCCCGGCGGCGATTGGCCGAGCGAAGCGGATCGACGACGCCCGGGGCCGCTATATCCATGCAGTCAAGGCCAGCCTGCCCAGTACGGTGCGGCTGGATGGGCTGAAAATCGCGATCGATTGCGCCAATGGTGCGGCCTATAACAGCGCGCCGACGGTGCTCTGGGAATTGGGTGCAGACGTGGTGGCCATCGGGGTTCAACCCAATGGCACCAATATCAACGCCGATTGCGGATCGACCGCGCCGGGCTTGCTTCAGGAAACGGTGGTCGCCAGCGGCGCGGATATCGGCATTGCCCTTGATGGCGATGCTGACCGGCTGATCGTGGTCGATGAACAGGGCAGCATCGTCGATGGCGACCAGATCATGGCCCTGATCGCCACCAGTTGGGCGGCGCAGGGGCGGCTGCGCGGCGGCGGGCTGGTGGCGACGGTCATGTCCAATCTGGGGCTGGAGCGGCGGCTGGCGGCAGCCGGGCTGACGCTTGAGCGCACCAAGGTCGGCGACCGTTATGTGCTGGAGCGAATGAAAGCGGGCGGGTTTAATGTGGGCGGCGAGCAATCGGGCCACATGATCCTGAGCGACCATGCCACCACCGGCGATGGCACGATGGCCGCGCTGCAACTGCTGGCCGAACTGGTGACATCGGGCCGGCGGGCCAGCGAATTGCTGCACCAGTTTGAGCCGGTGCCGCAATTGCTGAAAAATGTGCGCTTTGCGGGCGGCGACCCGCTCGGCGCAGCCGAGGTGCGGGCGGCCATTGCCGAGGGCGAGGCAGCGCTGGCGGGCAAAGGGCGGCTGGTGATCCGTCCATCGGGCACCGAACCGCTGATCCGGGTGATGGCAGAGGGCGACGATGCCGGGCAGGTGGCGGCGGTGGTCGGCATGATCTGTGACGCGGTAACCGAGGCCGCCGCCTGATATGGCCCGCCGGCCCGCGCGCATCCTGATCATCGCCGGGTCGGATAGCGGCGGCGGTGCAGGCATTCAGGCGGATATCAAGACCGTGACCATGCTCGGCGGCCATGCGATGACCGCCATTACCGCCGTGACCGCGCAAAATACGCGGGGCGTTCAGGCCGTGCATCCGGTGCCCACCGCGATGGTGCTGGCGCAAATGGACGCGGTGGTCAGCGATATCGGCGTCGATGCGGTCAAGATCGGCATGCTGGGCAGCGCCGACCTCGCCGCCGCCATCGCCCGGCCGCTGGCCAATCTGGGCGTGCCGATTGTGTTCGATCCGGTGATGATCGCCACCAGCGGATCGGTGCTGGCCGACGCCCGCACCATCGCCAGTTTCGGTGCGCTGATGGCGATTGCCGCCGTCACCACCCCCAATTTGCCTGAACTCAACGCGCTGGGCGGGGTGGCCCCCATGCTGCGCCACGGCGGGCAATTGCTGGTCAAGGGCGGTCACGGCGACGGCGATGACATCATCGATCAGTTGATCGGCCCCGGCGGCCTGATCCAAAGTTGGACCGGGCCGCGCATCGCCACCACCAGCACCCACGGTACCGGCTGCACCCTGGCCAGCGCGGTGGCGACCGGGCTGGGGCAGGGGATGGCAATGCCGGACGCGATTGACCGTGCCATCCGCTTTGTGCGGGCGGCGCTGGCGGCGGCCCCGGGGTTGGGCAGCGGCCATGGCCCGATGGGGCATCAGGCAGTTGATGCGGCGACGCTGTGAGATGGCGGGTAAAAACCGGCGGCGGGCAAGGCTTTTGAAACCAATGCGCTGCTAAACCTGATGACCAGCCGGGCGCGAACCCGGCCCGCCATTATATTAGGATCGTTCATGGGCGCTGTGCGGATATTGTCGGTGTTTGGCACCCGGCCAGAGGCGATCAAAATGGCGCCGCTGGTCCGCGCGCTGGCGGCGGCCCCCGGCATTGAGGCGCGGGTGTGCGTGACCGCCCAGCACCGGCAGATGCTGGACCAGGTGCTGGAATTGTTCGCGATCACGCCCGATTATGATCTGGACCTGATGCGCCCGGGACAGGATCTGACCGACATCACCGCCCGGGTGCTCAGCGAATTGCGCCCGGTGCTGGCCGATTTTGCCCCCGATCTGGTGCTGGTGCACGGCGACACCACCACGACGCTGGCGACATCACTCGCGGCTTATTACGCCCGTGCTGCCGTGGGCCATGTCGAGGCGGGGCTGCGCACCGGGGATATGTATTCGCCATGGCCGGAGGAGATTAACCGGCGCGTCACCGGCGCGCTGGCCACGCTGCACTTTGCCCCGACCGAGGGCGCGGCGGCGAATCTGCGGCGGGAAGGGGTGGCGGAGGCCGCGATCTGGACCACCGGCAACAGCGTCATTGACGCGCTGCACCAGGTCGTGGCGCGCTTCGATGCCGACCCGGCGCTGGATGCAGCGATGGCGGCGCGCTTTGCATTGGACCCGGCGCGGCGGATGCTGCTGGTCACCGGCCACCGGCGGGAAAGTTTTGGCGGCGGGTTTGAGCGGATTTGCGCGGCCTTGGCCCAGCTCGCCGATCGGGGCGATGTCGAAATCATCTATCCGGTGCATCTCAACCCGAATGTCGCCGACCCGGTCCAGCGGTTGCTCGGCGGCAGGGCCAATGTCCGGCTGATCGCGCCGCAGGATTATTTGCCGTTCGTGTGGCTGATGAACCGCGCCCATCTGATCCTGACCGACAGCGGCGGGGTGCAGGAAGAGGCACCGTCGCTGGGCAAGCCGGTGCTGGTGATGCGGGACACGACCGAGCGGCCCGAAGCGGTGGCAGCGGGCACGGTGGCGCTGGTTGGCACCGACACCGCCGCGATCACTGCCGCCGCCACCCGGCTGCTCGACGATCCCGCCGCTTATCAGGCGATGAGCCGCGCCCACAATCCCTATGGTGACGGGCTGACCAGCGGGCGGATTGTCGCCGCCATTCAATCATGGGCCGCCGCCAATGCGGCCAAAGGAGGCAATTGATGCCAGCCCCTGCATTTTCCACGATTTCCGTCATCGGCCTTGGCTATATCGGCCTGCCAACCGCCGCCATGTTCGCCTCGCGCAAGCTGAAGGTCATCGGGGTGGATGTGAACAGCCACGCGGTCGATACGATCAACCGGGGGCAGGTGCATATTGTCGAGCCCGACCTCGACATCATTGTCCGCGCGGTGGTGAGCG
>DAIUBZ010000224.1:0-3580 GCA_036846445.1 Sphingopyxis sp.
GTCGTTGACCCCACAAATGCGCTGTGCAAAGACGATGGGTGTCCGCTGGTCATCGAGGATCGGTCTTCGCATTATGACACGAACCACATCACTATGGTGGCTGCCCGCCGGGTCGCGCGGGTCATCGCCCTGCACATCCCGCGCGCTCCGGGGACGGGCGAATGAGGCGCGTTCGCGCCCTGCTGCTCTGGTGGCAACCATATTGCTGCTCGCCTGTTTGACTGCTCCCGCCGCCACACTGGCCAGATCGCCGGGGTTGTCCCTGGTGAAGCCAACCACAGGCCCGCATGACATCGCCGCGCCGGAAATGGCGCCGCCGCGCACCAGCGCCCGGAAGGTTCGGCCAAATCCGGTAACATGGGGTCGGGATGCCGCGCGTCCGGCACCACCGCGCCATCCGCGCCGCGCATCGGGTGGCCGCCTTGCGCCGCTCGACATCCCCCAGTGGGCGAAGGACGCGGGCCACAATGGCATGGCGATTTATGTGGTCACGGTCGCGGCGGACGGCAGCGTCGCCGCGGTCACCGCCAACCGCAGCAGTGGGTCAGCCGCGATTGATGCCGCCGCGCTGGCCGCAGTCACGGCCGCACGTTTCACGCCGGGGACCAACGCGGCGGGCGAGCCGATCAGCAGCGATATCCGCCTGTCCTTGCGTTACGCGGCCTATTTGCCGCGGGGCTCGTCCGGGGGGCTGGCCAATTATCGTTGCCGCGACCTGACCCGTGAATATGACTGGTTCCAAAAATCGGGCAAAGGCCTGTTCTGGCCCGAAAATGCCTATGTCGGTCGGCTGATGCTCGAAAATCCGGGGGTTGATCGCCGCGATGCGCGCGCTGTGGCGCGGCAACGGGCGGTGTACACCAAAGAGTGGCGGGGCGTGATCAAGGCGTGCCGCAAAGCGCCAGACGCGCTGATGGTCACAAAGCTTGACGACCCGGACGGCTATCGGCGGATGTTTGCGCTTTTTTGAGCGGCTGGCGGACCGGGGGACAGCTTCACGCTTAGTTGGGGTTTTGCCGCTAAGCATGGCAGCTATGCCCGCCCTTGCCACCATCCGCCAATTGGGACCGCTCAGCGCCGCCTCCTATGCGCTTGCCCGTGCGGCGGGCCGGGTGCCGGGCGCGGGGTGGACGCGGGCGCATATTGTCGCGGTGCCGCGTGCTGCACTGCCCGCCATGCCCGCTGGCTTTGGTGTTCGCGCCGTGTCGGCGCGCCAGCTTGCTGACCACGCCATTGACGTGGACGCGCCGGTTCAGGCGGCGCGCTTTGCCGCTGGGCTGACCTGTCTGGCCGCGTTCAACCGGCGCGGCGCGCTGGTGGGCGTGGTGTGGCTGACCGCTGGGCCGGCGTGCGAGGCGGGGGTGCCGGTGCGGTTCCTGCCGCCGCCGGGCGCGGCGTGGGATACCGGCATGTGGGTCCATCCTGATCACCGGATGGGCCGGGCCTTTGCTGCGCTGCTGGCCGGGATGGGGGCATGGCTGGACATCCATCGGCTGGCGTGGAGCATCAGCAGCATTGCCGACTATAACCATGGCTCGCTGGCCGCGCACCGGCGGCTGGGAATGCGGCCAATTGGCGTGGTCGCGGCGCTGCGGTTGGGGCCGGTGCAATGGGCGAGCGGTGGCGGCTGGTGGCGGCTGGTCGGGCGGGGCCGCACGATTGATTGGCAACTGCCCACTCTGCCCCTTTCCACACCCGCGCCGCCGGGTTAAAGCCAGCGGCTATGGCCGCACCGACCCCGCTTGATGCCTTGAAAAATGTGCTGACCGGCGCGGCCCGGGCGGTGGTGCGCGACAGTGAGGTTGAGGTGAGCTACACCGCCGATGCGCCGCTGTGCATTGGCAAGGCGATCAAGGTGCCGACGCCGTCGCGCAATCTGCCCGCCGACCAGATTGCCGAAGCACGGGGCTTTGCCGATGCGTTTTCGCTGGAACTGCGCCACCACAACCGCGCTGCCCACGCCGCGCTGCGCCCGGCAGAGCCGGTGGCCGCTGCGGTGTTTGACGCCATGGAGCGCGCCCGGGTGCAGGCGCTGGGCGCGCGGGCGCTGGCTGGGGTGCGCGGCAATCTGGCCGCCAGCACCGCCCGCCGGATGCGCGCCGACCCGATTGCCCGGGCCAAAAGCCGCGCTGATGTGCCGCTGTCATCGGCGATTGAGCTGTTGCTGCGTCAGAGCCTGACTGGCGAAGCGCCGCCGCCCGCTGCCGCTGCCGGGCTGGAATTTGTGGCCGAGTGGATCGGCGGCGCGGCGGGGGCGGATTTTACCGCGCTGGAGCCGGTGCTGGACGATCAGGCCGCATTTGCCGCCATCGCGCGGCAGGCGCTGGAGCATCTGGAGTTAATCCGGCCTGATGAGCCGGTTGGGCAGACCGGCGAAGAACCCGACGACAGCCCGGATGACCAGCCCGAAGAGGGCGAGGCGGAGCAGGACAGCGACGAGGGCGGCGGCGGCGCGGCCACGACCGAGGCACGGGCCGAAATGGACGGCGAGGGCGGCGAGGCGGGCGACGAGCTGGGCGATTTGCGCGAAGAGGATGGCGGCGATGACGGCGGCATGGGCGATCCCGGCGAGGAGGGGATGCTGCCGACCCGGCCCAACCGGCCATCTGCGGATATGCCCGATTTCAACTATCGCCCTTACACCACTGCGTTCGACGAAATCATCGCGGCGAGCGATTTGTGCGACCCGGACGAACTGACCCGGCTGCGCGCCCAACTCGACCAGCAATTGGCGCATCTTCAGGGCGCGGTCACCAAATTGGCCAACCGGTTGCAGCGCCGCCTGATGGCCCAGCAAAACCGGGCGTGGGACTTTGATCAGGATGAGGGGATGCTGGATGCGGCCCGGCTGGCGCGGGTGGTGGTCGCGCCCGGCCAGTCATTGTCTTACAAGGTCGAGCGCGACACGGATTTTCGCGACACGGTGGTCACGCTGCTGATCGACAACAGCGGGTCGATGCGCGGCCGCCCGATCAGCATTGCCGCCATTTCCGCCGACATCATGGCCCGGACGCTGGAACGCTGCGGCGTCAAGACCGAGATTTTGGGTTTTACCACCCGCACCTGGAAGGGCGGGCAAAGCCGCGAGGCGTGGCTGGCCGCTGGCCGCCCGCCGCTGCCGGGGCGGCTGAATGATCTGCGCCATATCATCTACAAACCGGCGGACGAGCCGTATCGCCGGGCGCGCAAATCGCTGGGCCTGATGATGCGTGAGGGATTGCTCAAGGAAAATATCGACGGCGAGGCGCTGATGTGGGCGCACAACCGCTTGCTGGCCCGGCCAGAGGAGCGCCGCATCCTGATGGTGATTTCCGACGGTGCGCCGGTGGACGACACCTCGACCAGCGTGAACCACGCCAGCTATCTGGACCAGCATTTGCGGCAGGTAATCGGCTGGATCGAGGGCAAATCGCCGGTTGAGCTGATCGCGATCGGCATCGGCCACGACGTCACCCGCTATTACGCCCGCGCCGTCACCATCATGGACGCCGAACAATTGGGCGGCACGATGGTCGAGCAACTGGCGGCGCTGTTCGACGGGAAATAGGCCTAGGGTCAGGACCCATTAAATGCGCGTTCG
>DAIUBZ010000225.1:0-3568 GCA_036846445.1 Sphingopyxis sp.
TTGCCTTCGCTACCGCTTCGGAGTTGCCAAAATAAAACGTCCCCCGGACGTTGTATTTTGGCAACTGGTGCCGGATGTCGGACTTGAACCGACGGCCTACCGCTTACAAGGCGGTTGCTCTACCGCTGAGCTAATCCGGCGCCTGCTGCCCCGCCCGGCCAATGCCTTATCTGATGCCAAAGGTCCAGCCTTCGGTGCGCCGCACGCCCGGGTTGGCGGTCAGCGTGGGCGGGGCCCACAGGGCGGCATCGGCCGCCGCCAGTCGCAGCCACGCCGCCGTCACCAGCGCGTCACTGTCATGGTCGCTCACCCGGCCGGTCAGCCCCGCCGGGGCGCTGCCCAGCGCGGCCAGCGCCGCGTCCAGCGCCTTGCCATCCCGGATTTTGCTGCGCCCCGGCGGCATTCCGGCAGCGCGGGCGGCGATGCTGGTATAGATTTCCACCAGCAACGGCCCCGCCGCCGGCACGCCGTCCAGCGGCCATAGCGGCACCGCTGGCCGCAGCCGGTGCAGCACCCGCATGCCGGTCAGGCTGGCCTTGCCCACCTGCGCCGCGCCGACCAGATTGAACAGGCTGGCGCTGGCGGCCTGGCCGCTGGCCCGCTGGTGCAACTCCACCAGCCGCAGCCGCCCCATCGGCGGTTGAAACGCATCGCCGACATCGCCCCGGCCATGGCGAAAATGGCGCCGCAGTTCAGCGTGGGCCAACAGCCCCGCCGCGCCCAGATCGCCATCATCGGCGCACAGCGCCTCGACCAGCGCCCACAGGCCGGGCAGATCGGCGGCATCGCTCGCAAAGCCGGGGAAATAGCCGCCGCAATCGGCAAAGGGCGCGCCCGCCGACCAGTCAAAGCCCACCAACGTATCCGGCTGGTGCCCGCAAAACGCGCCCAGCCAATCCGCCGCCGCCGCGCGTGACCAGCCCCGCCCGCCCGGGGCCTCCACCAACTGCGGCGGACCATCGCCGCGCACCACCGCCACCGCGATGCCGGGGTGCACCCGCCCGCGCGCGCCGGACCAGTCCACCGCCACAAAATTCGCAAATCGGCGCATCGCACGACCCATAACCGGCGGCCCGCCCTTGCACAATCGCGCCCCCTGCCCCATTTTGCCCCTATGCTGATCGAAACCGAACCCACGCCGAATCCGGCGACGCTGAAATTCCTGCCCGGGCGGGTGGTGATGGACATGGGCACCCGGGATTTTGCCGGGCCGGAGGAGGCGGAAAGTTCGCCGCTGGCCACGGCGCTGTTTGCGCTGGGCGATGTGACCGGGGTGTTTTTTGGCCGCAGCTTCATCTCGGTCACGGCCGCCCCCGGCGCGGATTGGGGGGCACTGAAGGGTGACGTGCTGAGCGTGCTGATGGACCATTATCTGGCCGATATGCCGCTGTTTCACCCCGGCGCGGGCAATGGCATCCGGGTGCCCGCCGAGGATGCGCTGCCCGGCGATGACCCCGCCGACGCCGATATCATCGACCAGATCAAGGATTTGATCGAAACCCGGGTGCGCCCCGCGGTCGCCAATGATGGCGGCGACATTGTGTATCGCGGCTTTTCGCGCGGCAATGTCTATCTTCAGCTTCAGGGCGCGTGTGCGGGCTGCCCTTCGTCTTCCGCCACGCTGAAAAACGGCATTGAATCACTGCTGAAACATTATGTGCCAGAGGTCAGCGCAGTTCACGCCGTTTGACCCCCACTCCGCGCCGCCATTTTTCCCAAGCCAATGGAGCTTTGCCATGACCACCCCGCTGGCCGATGCCGCGCTGGACCAACTGTTCCGCACCGCGCGCACCTATAACGGCTTTACCGATGCGCCGGTCGAGCTGGCCCAATTGCACGCCATCTGGGACTTGCTGAAATATGGCCCGACCAGCGCCAATTGCCTGCCCGCCCGGATTGTCTGGTGCACCAGCGATGATGCCAAGGCCCGGCTGGCGGCACTGGCCGCGCCGGGCAATGCCCCCAAGATCAAGGCCGCGCCGGTGACGGCGATTGTTGGCATGGACCTGGATTTTTACGACCAATTGCCCGACCTGTTTCCCCACACCGATGCCCGCGCCTGGTTTGCCGGCAACCGCGAGCTGGCCGATGCCACCGCCTTTCGCAACAGCAGCTTGCAGGGTGCCTATCTGATTATGGCGGCGCGCGCGGTCGGGCTGGACGTTCTGCCCATGTCCGGATTTGACAATGGCGCGGTGGACGCCGCATTTTTCGCCGACCAGCCCCGGGTGAAAAGCAATTTCATCGCCTCAATCGGCGTCGGCGATCCCGCCACCATCTTTGACCGCAGCCCGCGCCCGGATTTCGCCCGGTTCAACCGCACGGTTTGACGGGCCGCCGGGGTGACCGCGCGGTTGGTGATCGACAGCGCCGGGGCGGCCTGTTCGCTGGCGCTGTTTGACGGGCCGGAATTGCTGGGGGCGTCCCACCAGGTGATTGGGCGCGGCCATGCCGAGCAACTGGTGCCCGCGCTGGCTGAACTGCCCGGCGGCGGGCGCGCGGATCAGATTTGGGTCGGCATCGGCCCGGGCAGCTTTACCGGGGTGCGCGTCGGCATTGCGGCGGCCCGCGGGCTGGGGCTGGCATGGAACGTGCCGGTGCTGGGGTTTGCCAGCCTGGCGCTGGTGGCGGTGACCGCCGCCGGAACGCTGGGCGGCGGCGGCCAGCCGCTGCTGGTGGCCGTCGACGGCGGCCATGGCCAATATTTTGTGCAACCCTTTGGCCCGGATGGCGCGGCGCTGGCGCCGGTCCAGTCGCTGGTGCCGGACGCGGCCATCGCCATCGGCAGCGATATTGCCGCGGTGGTCGGCAATCGCGCCGCCGACTTTGTGCGGCTGCGCGGATGGGGTAGCGGCCATGACGCACTGGGCGATTGCCGTGCGGCGCTGGCGCTGCACCCCAGCCAGTGCGGCCTGCCCCCCCTGCCCGATTATGGCCGCGCCCCCGACGCCAGACCCGCCTGAGCCAATGGCGGCGGCGGCGGGCCACGATTGGCAGATTGCGGCGGCGGGGGCGGCGGACTTCGCCGCCGTCATGCGGGTGATGGCGGCGGCCTTTGATCCGGCATTTGGCGAGGCATGGTCAGCGGGCCAATTAACCGGGCTGGCCGCGATGCCGGGCACCCGGCTGGCGGTGGTTCGCGCTGCTGGCGAAGTTGCGGGTTTTTACGCCGCGCGGCTGGCGGGGCCTGAGAGCGAATTGCTGTTGCTGGCGGTTGATCCAGCGGCACAGGCTCAGGGGTTGGGCCGCGCCCTGGTGGCGGATTGGCAGGACTGGGCGCGGGCCGCCGGGGCCGGCGAACACCTGCTGGAGGTGCGGGCGGACAATGCGGCGGTCGCCTTTTACCGCGCCGCCGGTTTTCAGCAAATCGGCCAGCGCAAAAACTATTATCATGGCAATGATGGCAGTCAGCGCGACGCGCTGACGATGAAAATGACAGTCAGCGCGACGCGCTGACGGTGAAAAGTGCGGTCAGCGCGACGCGCCGACGTTGAAATTCGCGATCAATTGATTGGGTTAAGCTGGGATCAGTTTGTTGACGGCGCGCCAATTGAGTCCTATTCGGGCG